>NZ_JBJEXT010000055.1:0-28040 GCF_051886055.1 Mitsuokella apri
CTGCGACGGCGGCCATCATCATCATGAGCCTCGTCATCATCGGCAGTGCGACGCACATCAATACACCGAGCGAGGAACGCTACTGGTATGTACAGCGTCAGGGCATCTTCGCGCTTGTCAATATCGCCTTGGCGGCGTTCCTGATGAATTTTGACTACAAGGTGCTGCAGGGCTATGGCAATAAGCTCTACATCTTCAACCTGATTCTGCTGGTCGCCGTCATGGCCGTCGGTCAGTCGGCCCTCGGTGCCCAGCGCTGGATTACGATTGGCCCCATCAGCATCCAGCCGTCGGAATTCTCGAAGCTCATCATGATCATCTCGATTGCGACGATGCTCGATGACAAAGTCGGCAAGCTCAACAGCATACGGGAGCTGCTGCCTGTCGCGGCGTATGTCGGCCTGCCGTTCCTATTGGTCCTCAAGCAGCCTGACCTCGGCACGTCGCTGGTCTTCATGGCGATATTCTTCGGCATGGTCTATGCGGCGGGCATCAATAAGAAACTGCTCGCCGGCATTTTCGCCGCAGGCATCGCGGCGTTCCCACTGTTCTGGCATTTCCTCAAGGATTACCAGAAAATGCGCCTGACGGTTTTCATGAACCCGAATGTTGACCCGCTGGGTTCTGGCTATCACATCATCCAGTCAAAAATTGCCATCGGTTCGGGCATGCTGTTCGGCAAGGGCCTGTTCGGCGGCACGCAGAGCCAGCTGAACTTCCTGCCGGAGAACCACACGGACTTTATTTTCGCCGTAGTCGGCGAGGAACTCGGCTTTGTCGGCGTGACGTTCCTGCTGCTGCTGTACCTCGTGGTACTTTGGCGCGGCATCGTGACGGCACGTGATGCGGGCGATACGTTCGGGCGCCTCTTGGCCGTCGGCATCACGTCGATGCTGGCCTTCCATGTGCTCGTCAACGTCGGCATGACGATGGGCATCATGCCGGTCACGGGTATCCCGCTGCCGCTCATGAGTTATGGCGTCAGCTCGCTGACGACGAACATCATGTCGATTGCCATTCTCTTGAACATAGAACGGCGCAAACAGAAACTCGTCTTTTAAATGGGCCTTGGGCCCGGCCTTCCCTGTTTCGATTCCCGAAGAGGGGAGGGCTTTTTCTTTTTTAGCTAGTTATATCGTACATATATTATGGAGAGAAAACGGAGGAAACAATGGTACGACTCGAACACGAAGTGCTGCAGTCCGTCCTCAAGCCGTCGCGCTATACGGGCGGCGAGTGGAATGCGGTCATCAAGGACCACACGAAAGTCGGCTGCACATGGGCTCTTGCCCTGCCGGATGTCTATGAAGTGGGCATGAGCAATCTCGGCTTAGCCATCCTTTATGAAATCCTCAACCGCCGCGAGGATATTGCCGCCGAACGCGTCTACGCGCCGTGGACGGACATGGAAGCAGAGATGCGCAAACGCCGGATGCCGCTCTTTTCGCTCGAGACGAAGACGGAAATCTCGGCATTCGACTTTGTCGGCTTCTCGCTGCAGTATGAGATGATTTACACGAACGTGCTCAATATGCTCGACCTCGCGGGCATTCCCCTTTGGGCAAAAGACCGCGGTGAGGATATGCCGTTCATCGTCGGCGGCGGTCCGTGCGTCTACAATGTTGAGCCGATTGCCGACTTCTTCGACTTTTTCATCATCGGTGAGGGCGAAGAGGTCATTGTCGAAGTATCCGATGCCCTGATGCAGTGGAAAAAAGACGGCCGTCCGGGCGGCCGCCGCGGCTTCCTCAAACGCCTGCTGCAGGTGGACGGCATCTATGTGCCATCGTTCTACGAGGCCGAATACGACGAAGAGGGCAATTACAAGGACCTGCGCCCGCTCGCTGATGAGGCAAAGTCAGTCATTTATAAGCGCGTGGTCAAGGATATGGACGAAGTGAGCTCCGTCGAACATCCTGTCGTGCCGTATATGGATATCGTGCACAACCGCATCATGCTCGAACTCTTCCGCGGCTGCTCGCGCGGCTGCCGGTTCTGTCAGGCGGGCATCTGCTACCGTCCGGCCCGTGAGCGCACGGAGAAAAATCTGCGCAAAATGGCGCGCGGTCTCGTCGACGCGACGGGCTACGACGAGATGAGTCTGACGTCTTTGTCGTCGGCCGACTATTCCTGCCTCGGCCGTCTTGTCGATGACCTCATGGACGATTTCAGGGATGAGAAAGTCAGCTTCTCTTTGCCGTCCCTGCGCATTGACAGTTTCTCCATCGACCTTGCCCATAAGATGCAGCAGGTCAGAAAATCGGGCCTGACGTTCGCGCCGGAGGCCGGCACACAGCGTCTGCGCGATGTCATCAACAAGGGCGTGACGGAAGAGAATCTCATGAAGGCCTGCGGTGCGGCGTTCCGTCAGGGCTGGAAACAGGTCAAGCTTTACTTCATGATGGGCCTGCCGACGGAGACCGACGAGGATGTCATCGGCATCGCGAAGCTCGCAAAGAAAGTCGTTGACCTCTACACCGAAATCAAGGGCAAACGCGGCTGCAAGGTCACGATTTCCGTGGCCTGCTTTGTGCCGAAGCCGTACACGCCGTTCCAGTGGTTTGGCCAGCTGCCGATTGAGGAATTTCAGCGCCGCCAGCAGCTGCTGAAAGAAAACATCACGGACCGCGCGATTACGTTCAATTACCATGATGCACGCCTTTCTGTCATTGAGGGGGTATTCGCGCGCGGTGACCGCCGCCTCGCCAAAGTCCTGTATCAGGCCTGGCAGGATGGCGCGAAATTCGATGGCTGGTCCGACCTTTACCGCGACGATGTCTGGCATGAGGCCTTCCGGAAATGCGGTGTAGACATGGGCTATTACAACATGCGCATGCGCAATTTCAACGAGCCGCTGCCATGGCTCATCACGTCGCCGGGCGTCAATCAGGAATTTCTGCTGCGGGAATGGCATCATGCGATGCGCGGGAATCTCACCGAGGACTGCCGCCGCGGACGCTGCACGGCCTGCGGCATCTGCCCAAACCTCGGCGTGCATGTCATCGACTACAAGAAACAGGAAGATGCGCGTGAACAGCAGGAAAAAGCCGCTTTGGCCGAGAAGTCTGCTCTGGCAGAGGAAAAAGAAACTGCCGGAACGCAGGAACAGGCTGCAGAGCACGACCCGAAGGGGCCGGGCCGTCAGCGTCATCTCTATGCGTGGCGTGCAGAAATCACGAAGGGCGAGGAACTCCGCTACGTTTCGCATCTCGATTATGCGAACCTCTTCCTGCGAGCCTTTGACCGCGCGAAGCTGCCGATGGCCTATTCGGAGGGCTTCAACCCGCATATGAAAGTCGCGTTTGCCTCGGCCCTGTCGCTCGGCGTCACGAGTGCGTCCGAATACATGGACTTTGAACTCACGAAGCCGCTCTGCCAGCCGGAAATCTTCGACCGCCTGCAGAACGAGCTGCCGCCGGGAGCGAAACTCCTGAAGCTGCGTGAAATCAAGGGCAAGCACAAGGCCCTGATGTCCGAGGCCGATGAGGCTGTCTACAAACTGCACGTGCCGTATGCCGGCACAGAGGCTGCCGTGAAAGCCAGTCTCAAGGCTTACGCAGAGGCTGAGACCGCCGTCTGGCACCGCGTGACGCCGAAAAAGACGCGCGATATCGAGACGAAGCAGTACATGAAACAGCCGATTGCCTTTGCCTTAAACGATGGCCAGCTCGAACTGACCATGGACATCACGATTACGCAGTCGGGCAGCGTCAAGCCGCTCGAGGTTCTCTCGCTTATCGCGAAGGATTTCGGGCTCGCTGTCAATCCGGCCGAGGCCTTGATTGAGCGTCAGGGGATTTTCGGCAAGGGGAAAAAGCTCATCGATTTAGTCTGATTTTTGGAAGAGAGGAATGGGGTGACGTTATGAAATCGATCATCGTGAATATGGTGCCCGAGGAGACCTGCATGGCTCTGCTGGAAGACGGCGAACTCGAGGCGGTGGAGGTGGAGCGTTCCTCGCATTCCCATCTTGTCGGCAATATCTATAAAGGCCGTGTGCAGAACGTCCTGCCCGGCATGCAGGCCGCGTTCGTCGACATCGGCACGGGCAAAAATGCTTTCCTATATATAGGGGACGGCCTGCCGCACGACACGATAAAATCTATGCCGCAGAATACGCGCATTCACATCGGGCAGAGTCTGCCCATTCAGATTGTCAAGGATGCCATCGGCACAAAGGGGCCGCGCGCGACGATGCATATCTCGCTGCCGGGCCGCAATGTCGTCCTGATGCCGACGGCCGCCTATATCGGCATGTCGCGACGTATTGAGGACGAGGAGGAGCGCGCCAGACTCCACGCCATTGCCGAACGCATCTGCCCTGAAGGCATGGGGCTCATCATCCGCACGGTCGCTGCCGGCCAGAGTGAGGAGAACCTCGCGGCCGATGTGCGCTATCTTGTGCGCCTCTGGGAATCCATCCTCGCGCGTTATAAACTCAAGAGCAAGGGCTCGTCGCTGCTTTACCGCGATGCCGATTTGCTCATCCGCCTCGTGCGCGACCGCTTTACCGCGGATATCGACGAGCTGGTCATTGACAGCCAGGAGGGCTACCAGCGTATCCGGAATCTCGTCGAGGCCATTTCACCGGAACTGGTCTCCCGCATTCGCTATTACGACGAGAAAACGCCGATTTTCAAGGCCTATCATATTGAAGAGGAAATCGACAAACTCGGGGCGCGCGAAGTCGAGCTCAAGTCGGGCGGCTTCCTCGTCATCGATAAGACCGAGGCCCTGACTGTCATCGATGTCAATACGGGCAAATACGTCGGTAAGACAAACCTTGGCGATACTGTCTATCAGACGAATCTCGAAGCAGCCGCGGAAATCCTCAAGCAGATTCGCCTGCGCGACATCGGCGGCATCATCATTGTCGACTTCATCGACATGGAAAAAGAGGAGCAGAAGGAAGAACTGCTGACGTATATGCGCAATCAGGTCAAACACGACCGCACGAAGACGAATATTGTCGACATCACGAGTCTCGGCCTCGTCGAAATCACGCGCAAAAAATCGCGCCAGAATATCGAGAGTATCGTTTACAGCGACTGCCCGACCTGCCACGGCCGCGGCCGCATCGAGTCTCCAGAGACCGTCTCCATCCGCATCAGCCGCGACATCCGCCGCATGGAACGCAAATCCCACGCACGCGAGGGCTACGAAATCGAAGTCCACGAGACCGTCGCCGAAGAACTGCGCCAGAATCAGCTCATGATGAACCTCGCCGCCGAATTCGGCACCGACATCAAAGTCACCGTTGTGCCGGGGATGCATCCGGAAAATTACACGATTCTGCAGCAGAGCTGAGATGTTCTAAGGAATGATACTATGAAAATCAAATCGCTTGACCATTTTGTGCTGACGACGAAAGACCTGACTGCGTGCCTTCATTTTTACCGCGATGTGCTCGGCATGCGCGTGGAAGAAAAGAATGGGCGGTATGCACTGTTCTTTGGTCGGTCAAAAATCAATATCCATCAGAAGCCAGCGGAGTTTTTGCCGGCGGCACAGAAACCACAGGCGGGCAGTCTTGACTTTTGTCTGGTGGTTGAGGATGATATCGAGGCGCTGAAGCAGGAGCTTCGCAGAAAAGGCGCCGCATTTGTGCTGGGCCCCGTGGAGCGGCATGGTGCTCGGGGTGATATGAAGAGCATTTATTTGCGGGACCCGGATGGCAATCTCGTAGAGCTTTGCCATTATGCGGATGTATAAATTGGAAAACGAAGAAGCCCGTTAGGCATCGGGGGAGATGCCTGACGGGCTTCTTTTTTCTGAGGTTATATTCTGAGGTAAGGAAGTTCTTATAAAGTGTTGGGAAATTTTCAAATGGGGGATGTTTAGAAATTCCAGCCGATGGACGTAAAGACTTTGGAACGCTTCTCGTTGTTGAAGGTAATGGACTTGCCGTTGAAGTACTTGAGCGTGAACTGGCAGTTCTTCATGAGGTTGTAGAACATGCCGGCTTCCCAGCCTTTCTGGCCTTCGTCCGCGCCATCGCCGAAGTTCGACTTGATGAGGGCATCCGGACCGAGGTAGCGGTAGCCAAGGTACGCACCAAAGAGGTGGCTGCGGTCGGCCGGAATCCATGGATTGCCGCGGAACTGCAGCTCAATGTTCCAGGCATTGTCATGGCCGCCCTGATTGCCATGAGCATACATCATCTCGAGGTTGAGGTTGCGCACGAGTTTGTAATTCAGGAGACCAGCGCCGATATGGAGCCAGTCGCCGTCGTAAGCTGCGGAACGGAACCCATAGTAACCGAGGCTGCCGTTGACTTTTTTATTGAACGTGTAGTCAAAGACGGCACCCATGATATCCTTGCGATGCGGCGTAAAATTGCCCGTATTGTAATCTTCGCCATTATCGGCACCGATATTGCCTTCCCACTTGTTGGTGGTGCTGGAATCATTCCAGCCAGCGTTATCTTTCCCGCCCCAGGCATTTTTTTTGGTGAACGTCGTGTAACGCGTTACGGTGGCATCGTGTTTGCGGACGAAGTCGCCGTAGTAATTGCCGTCTTTTAGTTTATAAGTCTGCTTGGCAACTGTTCCGTCTGTACCATCGACCCAGCCATTCCATGTACCGTTCCAGTCAACGAGAGAGGAGCCTACGCCCATATCCCAGTCTTTGACATCGAGACGGCCGCCGAAGATATGCGTGGCATAATTTTTGCCCCAGTGTTCGGCCGAAGCACCTTTGACGTTGGCATCGTTGACAAACCCATTCATAGTCCAAGGCTGGAAGTCACCGAGTTTGACGTACTGACCGGTCTTGCCGAGATTGCCTTCGACCCAGACCTTATCGAGGCGGTTTTCATTGGAGCGGGAATCGCCGCCGTTCCATGTATCCGGGATATCGCGCTCGTCGTTAAAACCCTGTCCTTTCGAGCCGCCCGAACCGTCGGACCCCCATTTCGTTACGATGGCAGCATGTGCCGTCCAGTCACTGCCCGGAATCTTGGCAGCCATATTGAGGTCGAATTCTTTTTCATACCAGGGAGAGCCGCCCGACTTACGCTGTTTATTATCATCGTAGGCCTGATATTTCTTCTGATACTTCTGCATGAAGCTGCCCGACCACTTGACATTGTCGGAATTGCGTTCGAGGTTGGCGACGCGGACGCCGAGGTTATTGAGTTCATCGCTGAACTCGGAAGATAATTTATCAATGAGTGCTTTGTCGGTACTGCTGATATCCTGCTTGGCCATGGCCTTGGCGATCATCTGCGCCATTTCGTAGCGCGTAATTTTCTTATTGCCCTGGAACGTGCTGTCACCGTATCCCTCGATGACGCCGTCTTTGGCGAGCTGGCTCACAGCATCATAGGCCCAGTGGTCTGCCGGAACGTCGGAAAATGGATTGGCTGCAGCAAAGCAGGAGCTGGCCGAGGTTACGACCAGTGCCGACATAGCGGCGGCAAGCATATGTTTCTTCTTCATCGTCTTTCCCCCTAAGGTTTCTCTTCTCTGTATAGAATGACTAAGGAACAATAGAAATTCTCATACAGCAATAATCTGTTTATCCCTTGCAGTTTATTGCTTATTCAGATAATACAATAAAGTCGTGCGGATTGTCAACATAAAATATATCTTTTTAAAACTAAAAACATCTGTTTAACAGCTGAATAAGGGGAGGAAAATGCGGCCTTATATGGAAGGAAATATAAATAAAATTTTATTTAGAAATAAAAGTAATATCTTTTTATTGACAAAAGAACGGTCAATATGTATAATGTAATCGATAAAAAAGACGATGAAGGAATTCTCAAGTATAGTAAATATCAGGAAAATCATGATAGGGTATAAGGAGTGTTTGTCATGCGTTTGTCATCTTTAAAGAAAACAATGCCGTTGGTTCTTTCTGCAGCCATGGCTGTGAGCTTTGCCGTTCCGGGAGCGAACCTGCCGGCTTTGGAACATACGCCGCTGGCGCCGGCCGTTGCTTCGGCTGCCATCACAAAGACGTGGGATTTCTCGAAGAGCATTGGTGCCTGGCAGTATTTCGGCAATTACAATTACGACAGCACGGCCTCGGCTGTGTATGACCCGGCTTTCGGCGGCTCGCTGAAGCTTACGGTCGACTACTCGAAGGACAGGGACGAGACCTGGAGCGAAGTCAAATTGTCTGACCCGACGATTTCCAAGGCTGCACCGATTTCCGTCTCGAACTGCAATGTTGTGGAGTTTGACCTTTACTATGACCCAGCGAAAATTTCCGGCGACAGCGTGTTCAAGGTCAAGGTCTATGCCAAAGACGACAAGGATGATGAAGTCATCAACGACCTCGCCGATGATATCGGCATGAGCCGTGCAAAACCAGTCGAAGGCTCGAACCTCAAGCGTGTTCATGTCAAAGTGCCTTTGATGGATACGTATTCGGGCAAGATCAGTCATCTGGAAGTCAGCCTCGTCAGCTATCTCTCCGGCTATAAGGGAGATGTGTATATCAACAATCTCCAGATGTAAACGGGCAATGAAAAGAGACTGTCACGGCAGAAGCGCGTGGCAGCCTTTTTGCACCATGAATTATGACATGAACGATGATGTGCTGTTTTTAAAAGAGGGGAACCCTATGCAGAATCGATTTTTGAAGAGAATCATCCCGCTGACGTTATCGGCGGGCATGATTTTTTCGGTGCCGGCTGTCGTGCCGCAGTATGCACCGGCATTTTGCCAGAGTCAGGTACAGGCCGCAGCGAAAGGCATGAGCTGGAATTTCACGAAGGACCTCGAGGGCTGGAAATACGGCGGCAAATGGGCTTATAAGGGCAAACCGGCTGTGAACTGGTCAAACGAATTCGGCGGTACAATTAAGCTTGATCTCGATTACACGCCGACGGCAGACCAGAGCTGGTCGGAAGTCAAACTGGAATACGCCAAGGCGGCGAACAGCCCCATTAGTCTTGCGGGCTGCAACGTACTGAGCTATGATTTGTATTTCAATCCCCAGGCTATGACGGCCGGCTCTTTTAAGACAAAAGTCTATGCCAAAGATACTTCCGGCAAAGAAGTCATCAATACTGCCCCAGAGATTGACCTCAGCAAGGCACGCGATGCCGGCAATGGCATGAAGGTCGTTACGGTCCAAGTGGCGTTCCAGCCGGTCAAGGAAAAACTCAATTACTTCATGTTCAGCATTGTCGGCTCGAATACGGATTATAAGGGAGCCGTATATGTAGGCAAGGTTTCGGCCCATTATGTCAAGCTGCCGGACGGCTATGTCAATAAGACGGAAAAAGTCGCCAAACAGCAGACGGTAGAGCCAACGTCACTGGCGACGCCGGCAGATGTCAAACTTGTCGATGGCAAAGCCTCGGAACGCACAGCCCAGATGTATGCGTATTTAAAGGGAATTGCCGATTCGCAGTACGTGCTTTACGGCCATCAAAACGAGCTTCACAAGAAAGTCAGCACTCTGCCGGGCAAGTCGGATACGTATGATATGGTCAGGGATTTGTCCGCTGTCATCGGTGTTGACGGTCTTGCGCTTACGGGCGATGAGCTCTCGCTGACGGATGCCGAAAAAGCGGCAGGTGTGACGTATGCGGAAAAACTTGCCAATCTCGTCATTCCGGCCGGACAGAAAGGCGCCGTCATCACGATGTCCTGTCATATGCCAAATTTTGACCTTGTCTCGAAAAAGCCAAAGGTCGATGGCAAGTATGATTACAGCACGTATTCGCCAAATGTCACTTCGGGGGATGTCGTGCGCCGCATTCTGCCGGGCGGCGACCTCAACGGCGTGTTCAACGGCTATCTCGACATGGTCGCGGATTTTGCCGGACGTCTGCAGGCTGCCAATGTTCCGATTGTCTTCCGTCCGTTCCATGAAAACAACGGCAGTTGGTTCTGGTGGGGCGCTGCTTACTGCACATCAAGCGAATACAAGAACCTTTACCGTTATACGGTAGAGTACCTGCGCGATAAGAAGGGGCTGCACAATCTGCTCTATACTTATTCTCCGGGCGGTCCATTTGCCGATACGGCCGATTATGCTTCACGTTACCCGGGCGATGGCTATATCGATATTGTCGGCTTTGATATGTATCATCGCGACCCGGCGAAACAGGATGACTGGATGAAGGGTTTTGATGATACGATGAAAGTTGTTGACGATTTCGCTGCAGCTCATCATAAACTTGCGGCTGTCACGGAAGCCGGCATCCTCGTCGGCAATAAGGGCGGCGCACTGGCCAAAACAGGCAATCAGCGTCCGGACTGGTTCGAGGAAGCTTTAAAGAAAATTTCCCCGCATAAGATGGCTTATTTCATGACATGGTCGAATTTCAGCGAGGATAACTTCGATGAGCCGTATATGGTCACCAATAAGCGCGGTCATGAGATGGTCAACAATTTTATCAAGTTCTACAATGATCCGGATTCCATTTTTGCCGGACAGATTGGCGATTACGGCAAGCTCAATGTCAAGATTGAGTCGGCCATGGCTAAGGATGGCTATTTACTCACTCCGGACGCCATGACGCGTATTTTAGCACCGGTCCAGCTCAAAGCAAAATTGACAGGCAGCTGCCAGAATGCCGCTTTTATCCTGCAGCGCAAAGACGGCACAGCGGCAGCCACGATTCCTGCAGCCATTCAGGACGGTTATGCGACAGCAGAACTTTCTGCCGATAACCTCGCCGCCATGGGGAAAACTGTAGGCAGGGTGGCTTTGACGGTCGACGGGCAGCAGACGGATGACGTACAAGTCCTCTACAATATGCCGGCACCGGTACCAAATCCTGCCATGGTTGACAATTTTGAGAACTATTACGGTGACAATGGACTGCTCAAGGGCTCGTATTCGACGAACTGCGGCGCCGGCTGCAGCGTGGATGTGACGCTCAGCAGGGAACATGAAGAAGGGGAAACAGGACTTCGCTATCATTATAAGATTACGAAGGGCGGTTATGCCGGTATTATCAAGAGCCTCAAGGGTGTTGACTGGTCATCCTATACAGGGGTAAAGTTCTGGGTTAAGCCGGATGGCAAGGCTCAGAAGCTTATTTGTCAGCTCAACAGCAACGGCGAAGATTTTGAAGTCAATCTGACGAATGTCGCAGCCAGCACAGAACCGCAGCTTGTGACCATTCCGTTCAGCGAGTTCAAAGGGAAAAATGGCGGCAAACTCGATACCTATGCTATCCAGCATTTTGCCCTTTACTGCAATACAATTGGCGATGAACCGGTTGAGTCGGACTTTTATTTCGACGATATCCATGCCGTAAAATAAATAAAGATATATGTTTTGTCGAGTTCTTTTAAATATGTAATCTTTTTATAAACTAAAAGATATAATATTATTGACACGAGCAGGGCTGTCTCTTATAATGAAGACAAGAGAAATCACATGATTGCTTAAAACAGGGGGATGAGGGACTTGTATCCAATGAAACTGCAGGCGCCGCTCAAGGACTATATTTGGGGCGGTACGAAACTCAAGACGGATTACGGCAAGAAAACGGATCTCGACAAGGTATCGGAATCGTGGGAACTCGCCTGCCATAAGGACGGCATGAGCATCATCGAGAATGGTCCTGAGGCCGGACGCACGCTCAAGGCTTATCTTGATGAGGCAGGTCCTGAGGTTCTTGGCGAGCATGCGAAGAAATTCCCGTATTTCCCACTGCTCATCAAGCTCATCGATGCCAAGGATAATCTTTCCGTGCAGGTGCATCCGGACAATGACTACGCCATGCGCGTTGAAGGCGAGTTCGGCAAGACGGAGATGTGGTACATCGTTGACTGTGAGCCGGGCGCCACGCTGATTTACGGCTTTAAGAACAAGATTTCGAAGGAAGAGTTTGCAAAGCGCATTGCCGACAATACACTGCTCGAGGTCTGCAATCAGGTCCCTGTGCACAAAGGCGATGTTTTCTTCATCGCTTCGGGCACGCTGCATGCCATTGGCAAGGGCATCATCATCTGCGAGATTCAGCAGAATTCCAACACGACGTACCGCGTTTATGATTACGGCCGTGTGGGCAAGGACGGCAAGCCGCGTGAGCTGCATGTCAAGAAGGCCATTGATGTGACGAATCTCGAACCTGTCAAAGAACGTCCGCATCTTGACGCCGTGCTCGATATTTTTGAGGGGACCAGGGCACGCCTGCTGGCGGCCTGCGAATACTTTACGGTTTATGAGCTCGAAGTCGATGGCACGAGCCATCTGACGGCCGGCAAAGATTCGTTCCAGAGCTTTACGGTGCTCGAGGGCGAAGTGACGCTCAAGGCCGGCAGTGACGAACTCGTCTTTAAGAAGGGCGAATCGTCCTTCCTGCCGGCAGGTCTTGGCCATTATACCCTGACGGGCGAAGCCAGCCTGATCCTCAGTAAAGTCTAAAGTTCTTTTGTCATTTTTCTGGCAGCAGTTTCTTTTCGGAAGCTGTTGCTATTTTTATAGCTCTTTTCAAAATAAAAGACATGTTTTTATTGACATAAAATAAATGCTTTACTATAATAGAAAAAGAGAGAAAAATAAGAACACCTTAAAAATGGGAGGAAATGAGGATGAATAAAAAGTATTTACGCCTTGCGGCAGCCTGCGCCTGCCTGTCGCTGATGCCGGCAGCGGCGTTTGCAAATCCAGTGACGGATGCCGATGACCCAGCCTATGTGGAACGCACGGCTCAGCCGGATGCAGCGAAGGCCAAGGCGGAAGCACCAACCATCGGGCAGCTCGCGCCGCTTGTCAATGAAAAGCTCATGCCGGCTGATAAAAAGGCTACGAAGGATGCTGTCGGTCTTTACCGCTATCTCGATGCTGTCGGCAAAAGCGGCTATGTCATCTACGGTCATGAAAATGACGCGCATCATAAGATGTTCCGTCCGGAGGGCGGCAGCGAGTCCGATACGAAGGATGTCACGGGCTCTCTGGCTGGCATGACAGGCTTTGATGCCCTTTCGTTTACGGGCGATGAGCTGCGCCTTACCGATGTCGAGGCCAATATGGGCGTGACCTGTGTGGACCGCATGGTCGATATCACGACGAAAGCGGCTAAGGAAGGTTCGATTCTGACGCTTTCGATGCATATGCCGAATTTTGACCTTGTCGCCAAGAAGGCCAAGGTCACGGGCAAAGTCGACTACAGCGGTTATTCGCCGAATATAATGGAAGGAAATGTCGCTCACCGCATCCTGCCGGGCGGCGACCTCAATACGATTTTTAATGGCTACCTCGATATGGTGGCCGATTATGGCCTGCGCATGCAGAAACAGGGGATTCCGGTCATTTTCCGTCCTTTGCACGAACATAATGGCTATTGGTTCTGGTGGGGTGCGAAAAATACTTCGGCACAGGATTTCCAGAAACTTTGGGAGTACACGGTTACGTATCTGCGCGATAAGAAGGGGGTTCATAACTTCCTCTATGCGTATTCGCCAAACGGCCCGTTCACCTCGGAAGAGGATTATCTGACGCGTTACCCGGGCGATGCGTGGGTTGACATTATGGGCATCGACACCTATGATGATAATCAGACAGGGGAGTATTTCACGAATCTCGATACGTCTCTCGGCATCATGCAGCAGGCCGCAGCTAAGCATGGCAAAATCATTGCCCTGACCGAGGCCGGCGTGCGTCAGGGCGGCAGTTTGGCTGTTTCGGGCAATACGGACAAGAAGTGGTTCAGCGAAGTGGCGGCCGTGGCCGAGAAACATCATGTCCCGTATTTCATGACGTGGGCGAATTTCGAGAAACTGCCGCACAATTTCTTTGCGCCGTACATGGTCAGCAAGACGCGCGGCCACGAGATGATCAACGACTTTGTCAATTTCTACAATGAAAAAGGCACGCTGTTCGCAGATGGCATTGCGGACTACCGTGCTTTCGGTAAATAAGATCTGGAACAAACAATGAGGTGAAGGGATTATGGCAATTCTGGCATTCGATGTGGGCGGCAGCAGCGTCAAGTACGCTGTGGTCAAGAAAGACGGTACCATCGGTGAAAAAGGCTCATTCAAGACACCTGCGGATTTGGAAGGCTTTTATAAGGGGCTTCAGCAGGTAAAAGAAAAATTGGCGTCAGAGCATAAAATCCGCGGTGCGGCGTTCTCAATGCCCGGTGCCGTCGATGACGAGCGCGGCATCATCGGGGGCGCCAGCGCCATCCCGTATATCCACGATTTTACCATCAAGAAGGCTCTGGAAAAAATCCTTGAACTGCCTGTCACGATGGAAAACGATGCGAACTGTGCAGCCCTTGGTGAAGTCTGGCTCGGTGCTGCTAAGGACAAGAAGGATGTGGCTTTTCTTGTCATCGGCAGCGGCGTTGGCGGCGCTCTCGTCAAGAACGGCCATATCCATCATGGCGCCCATCTTCATGGCGGCGAATTCGGCTTTATGGTTGTGGATGAGGAAGGTACGATTCTCAGCGAAGCAGCTTCAACGGAAAATATGGTACGTCATTGTGAGCAGATGAAAGGGGCGGCCGCAGGCAGCCTTGACGGCAAAAAGGTCTTTGCCATGGCCGATGATGGCGATGCCGATGCCAAACTCGCCATCAAACAAATGATCGAGCAGCTTGCACGTGCCATCTACAATATTCAGTATTCGTACGACCCTGAATGCTTTGTCATCGGCGGCGGCATCAGTGCACGCGAAGACTTTGTGCCGGCCATCGATGCGGCCGTCAATAAAATCCTCGAGAAAGTCCGCATTGCCCGCGTCCGTCCTGACGTGCGTCAGGCGAAGTTTGGCAACGATGCGAACCTGCTCGGTGCCGTATATCATTTTTTGCAGCATAAATAAACTGCGCCCTTATAAAATATTGCTCTGTATGCCGGCTGCTTTTGCAGCCGGCATTTTTTGTACTGTTTTCGTAATATGATTTTTTATTTCATTTTTCTTGCAAAAAAAACGGATATGCTCTATAATTTAAATAAATGATATAACTTATTAAGAGGAATGTGTGTTATGGTAAAATATCAGGAAATAGCAAATGAGCTGCGTTCGCAGATTCAGGCCGGAGTCTATAAGTCCGGCGAGCAGCTGGCACTGGAGCGCGAAATGTGCGAGCAGTACGGCGTCAGCCGCATCACCATCAAAAAGGCTGTGGATCAGCTGGTTAAGGAGGGACTCGTCGTCAAGCGCCGCGGTTCGGGGACCTTCGTCAAGAGCCTTGGCAATCAGGATGTACATGATATCAGCATGGCCAATCAGTTCTCGGGATTTTCCAAAACGTTTGAGGGCCATAAAGTCGAGACGAAGGTCTTGCGTTTCGATATCATTCATCCGGCACAGGAAGTCGCGGAAAAGCTCAATATCACGACGGATGATTTTGTCTATGATATCGTGCGTCTGCGCCAGCTCGACGGGCGCCCCGTCGTCATCGAATACACGCAGATGCCGATTGAGCTGATTCCGGGAATTAAGCGTGAAGTTCTGGAAAAGTCCATTTACGGGTACATTGAAAAGACGCTCCATTTCAAGATCCAGTCGGCTCATCGGTTTATCCGCGCGCTGATGCCAACGGAGGAAGAAGAGAAGTTCCTACATATTCAGCATGGCAAACTGCCGATCCTTGAGGTCGAACAGATTGCCTTCCTCGATGACGGCCGTGCTTTTGAGTATTCAAAGGCCCATCATCGCGGCGATGAGCAGGCTTTTCGCGTGGTCAGTATCCGTTAAGGGGCAGCACCTCATACAAACGACAGAAGGGATAACATTGCTTTTCCTTTCTGTCGTTTTTTATAATATATCATTTTAAAATTTTTCTTTACCATGTTTATAATTAATTTACAAAAAGACATAACTTTTTGTTGACAAGAGCGATACAAGACAGTATAATAAGAACTGTAAAAAGGAAAGGGAATCAAGCAGAAATGCTTTACGAAACAGGAGGAATCATCATGAAAAACATTTATCTCGTATGCAATGCCGGTATGTCGACGTCGATTCTGGTCAAGAAGATGCAGGAAGCTGCCAAGAAAAAGGGCCTCGATGATGTTCATGTCGAAGCGTTCTCGGTTGAGATCCTCGATGAGCGTGTAGACACGGCCGATGCCGTCCTGCTTGGACCGCAGATCCGCCATATGCTCGGCGATGTCAAGAAAATCGTCAACGGCAAATGCCCGGTCGATGTTGTCGATATGCGTGACTACGGCATGATCCGCGGCGATAAGGTCCTCGATAAAGCGCTGAAGATGATTGATGCCAAATAATCCGGCTGAGGAATTTGCGTGTCAGTCAACGGACAGGTCTGACAAATGAATCGGAAGGACAGAAGACGGCAGCGTGGGAAAGTCCTGCCGGGGGCAGCAGGCTCCCTCGCTGGTCCGTCCGCCCCTTTCGAAGGAATAATACTTTCGGAATAATCAGGAAATATATAATAGTTTACTGAATATTATTAGGGAGAAAAGGGAAATGAACTCTGTAATTGAAAAATTTGAGAGCGTCATGATGCCAATTGCCGGCAAGATTTCCGGCAATCGCTATCTGCTCGCGATGCGTGATGCGTTCTCCATGCTTTTGCCGTTTATCATCGTCGGTTCGTTCTTCGGCATCGTGGAATGGGTTATCCTCGATCCATGGGGCACGATCATGGGCCCGGATGGCATGAACCTCGGTCAGGTATTCACGGGCCTCGATCCGAAGAGCGATGCCTATAAGGCTTCGGCTTTCGTCTCGACCCTGCAGATCATTCAAGGCCTCTGCAACAATGTCGTTACGGTCGGCTTCGGCATCTTCTCGTTCATGCTCGTCGCTGCCTTTGCTTACCGTCTTGGCACGATCTGGGGCGGGGACCCGTTCTCGACGGCCCTGACGGCTATCGGCGCTTTCATCATCGTGACGCCGGGCCAGGTCATCGGTAAGGCCGGTGATAAGATCGGTGCTTTTGGACTCGATTATTTTGGCAATAAGGCTGTTTTGACGGCTATCATCGTCGCAACCGTTGCTTCGTGGCTTTTCGTCAAACTCTCGAAAAACGAGAAGATCCGCATCAAGATGCCGGAGACCGTACCGCCGGCTGTATCGAATTCTTTCGCCGTCCTCGTGCCGGTTTTTGTCACGCTGTCTGTTTTCACGGTCTTTGCCACGATTCTCTCGGTTGGCAATTTCATGGGCAAGACAGCCCTGAATGACCTCATTTATGCCCTGATTCAGGCACCGCTCATGGGCTTTTCGCAGGGCCTCGGCTTCTCCATCCTCTACCAGTTCATCGTTTGGTTCTTCTGGTGGTTTGGTATTCACGGCCACAATGTCACGGCTGCTATCCAGAACATGGTTTACATGCCGGCACAGCTTGCCAATCAGGCCGGCGATGCGTCGTATGTTTTCTCGAACGGCTTCTTTGAAGAACTCACGCTGCTGCAGGTCATGGGTCTCGTACTCGCCATCTTCATCTTCTCGAAGAAAGCAAGCTGGCGCGCTGTCGCGAAAGTCGGTTTTCCGGCGATGCTCTTCAATATTCAGGAGCCAATCGCCTTTGGTCTGCCGATTGTCCTGAACCCGATTCTTTTGATCCCGTAC
Source organism: Mitsuokella apri (assembly GCF_051886055.1). NCBI lineage: Bacteria > Bacillati > Bacillota > Negativicutes > Selenomonadales > Selenomonadaceae > Mitsuokella > Mitsuokella apri. The sequence continues at coordinate 17,470 of NZ_JBJEXT010000055.1, forward strand.
AATCCCGTACATTTTTGCGCCAATTGCCAATACGATCATCGGCTGGCTGGCCATCTCGACGGGGATTGTACCAATCTTTAAATACGTCGTGCCGTGGACAATGCCTTCGTTCTTCGGCGGCCTCATCGGTACCGGCTCCATAAGCGGCGGTCTCCTGCAGCTCGTCTGTATCGCAGCGGATGTCTGCATTTACGCACCGTTTGTCATCGCGGCCAATAAGATAAAGGACGAAGAGGAAGAAGAGGAAGAAGACGCAGCTTAAGTCAAACAGCAGCTGTAGAAGATTTATATAGGAAGCAAAGGAGTATTCATATCATGGATGAAAAAACAGTAGAACAGTCGATGCAGCTGATTCTGCATTCCGGCACGGGTCGTTCGATGGTCATCGAAGCCATTCAGAATCTCGCGAAAGACCACGATATCGAGAAAGCACGCAAGCAGATTGAAGATGCCGGCAAGGAAATCGGCCAGGCTCATGACATTCAGACGGCCATGATGTCGGCGGAATGCGATGGGCACCCTGTCGAGAAATCCATCCTGCTCATTCATGCCCAGGATCATTTCATGACGTCTCTTGCCGTACGCGACATGGCCAAACTCATGGTAGACCTCTACGAAGATTTGAAAAAGTGATTTGAAGAAATAAGGAGCGATCAGCGTGATTGCACATAAGTTTCCAGAAGGCTTCTGGTGGGGAGCCGCCACGTCCGGTCCGCAGTCGGAAGGACGTTTCCATAAAGCCCATCGCAATGTATTTGATTACTGGTATGATACGGACCCCAAGGCCTTTTTTAACGAGGTTGGCCCTAATGTCGCCTCGAACTTCTACAATGATTATGAGGATGATATCCGCCTGATGAAGGAGACGGGGCTCAACTCCGTGCGCACGTCCATCCAGTGGTCGCGCCTCATCAAGGATTTTGAGACGGGTGAGACGGATCCGGAGGCCGTGAGCTTCTACAATCATGTCATCGATGCGTTTATAAAGAATGGCATTCGTCCGATTATCAATCTTCATCATTTTGATCTGCCGGTTGAGCTTTATCAGAAATACGGCGGCTGGACGAGCAAACACGTTGTGGACCTCTTTGCCATCTATGCCAAGCGCTGCTTTGAGCTCTTCGGCGACCGCGTCAAGGATTGGACGACGTTCAATGAGCCGATGGTCGTAGCCGAAGGCGAATACATGTATCAGTTCCATTATCCGCTGCTCGTTGATGGCAAAAAAGCCGTACAGTGCATCTTTAATCTCAATCTGGCTTCGGCTAAGGCCATCAAGATTTTCCATGAGACGGAATGCGCGCGCCTCGGCGGCCGCATCGGCATCGTCATCAACCTGACGCCTGCTTATCCGCGCTCCGAGGACCCTGCTGATGTAGCAGCTGCAGACTTTGCGGAGACGTTCAAGAACAAGTCGTTCCTCGATCCGGCTGTCAAGGGCGTTTTCCCAGAGAAGCTCGTTGAAGTGTTGACGCGCGACGGCGTACTTTGGGAAGCGACGGCTGACGAGATGAAGACGATTCATGACAATACGGTCGACTTCCTCGGCGTCAATTACTATCAGCCGTTCCGCGCCAAGGCTAAAGAATCCAAGTTCGACGGTTCGCATGGCTGGCTGCCGGATAAGTACTTTGATACATACGAAATGCCGGGCCGCCGCATGAATCCGTACCGCGGCTGGGAAATTTATCCGAAGGCCATCTACGATGTTGCCATCAACGTCCGCGATAACTACGGCAATATTCCGTGGTATATCTCCGAAAACGGCATGGGGGTGGAAGGCGAGGAGAAGTTTATCGGTGAAGATGGCGTCATTGCCGACGATTACCGCATTGACTTCATCCGTGAGCATCTGGAATGGCTGCACAAGGGCATTCAGGAAGGCTCGAACTGTTTTGGCTACCATCTCTGGACGCCGATTGACTGCTGGTCCTGGTCCAATGCCTACAAGAACCGCTATGGCCTCATCGCGCTTGACCTCGTCACACAGAAAAAAACCATTAAGAAGTCGGGCCGCTGGTTCCGCGGGCTTGCAGAAAATAATGGTTTCTGATAACGTATCCACTTTTGTCTGAGCATCCCTCTCTTATAAAGACAAAATATATGCAAAAAGCCTCAAACCATGGTGAATCATGCATCATGCACCATGGTTTGAGGCCTTTTGTCGTTTGCAGTTTGTAATTTATAAGTTGTTTCAGTTTTCTTTTTGACTGCTGTCCGTATTATCGCCGTCTGCTGTTTCTTCCGGCAGGGCGAGGTAGCTGCGGATGGCCGCGATTTCATCGGCAATGAAGAGTGCCGATGGGGATTCGCGAATCATGACGGCCTGCAGCATCCGGCTCTGTTCTTCCTGATCATCTGTGTGCAGATTCGCAGGATCTGCAGCAGCGCGTGTCAGGGCAATGGCACGGTGCTGGGCATCGGCATAGTCATGAGTCTTGCGCACGAGTTCGATGGACTGGTCGTAGCAGTAGTCGTTGAGTTCGAGGGGCGGTGTGCGTCCGGCAATGCGGTCTTCGAGTGCCTGACTGTCCTTTTCGAGTTGGGCAAGGCGCAGATACGTCGTCTGGATGCTGATGATGTCGTCGTGGAAATCCGAGAGGATCTTATGATACCGCTGCCAGTTATGGTCAAGGTCATCGATATCCTTTTGGCAGCCTTCGTACCAAACGGCAAATATTTGCTGCTGCTGCTGCCTGTCTTCGCGTTCCTGCTGACTGATGACGATGTCATTGCTGTGATGCGGTGAAGGCCAGACAAAAAAGACAATGGCGCTCGCTGCACAGAGGACGAGAAAAAAACAGAAGAAAATCCTGCGGCTCGGTATATAATGGTAGAGAAGTGCAAGCAGCAGGATGGCGACGATGGCCCCTATATAAATGAGCATGGTCTTACCTCCGAAAATTCATTTCTTACTGTTATTCTAACAAATAGGAGCGGGAAAGACAATGGCGCAAGTCTTGCAGGGAAGCGGGGAACGCGTTATACTGTGTTCGTTAAGGATGTGATAATTTGAAACAAGAGTTTTGGAAAAATTTCTGGCATCTGTTTCGCGGATACTGGAATTCAGAAGAAAAATGGAAGGCACGGGGACTTTTAGCCATCGTCATTGGCCTGAATTTTGCCTCGGTCTATGTACTGGTGCAGCTAAACAGCTGGTATAATGTCTTTTATAATGCCCTGCAGCAGTATCAGGCAGAATCGTTCTGGTCGCTTATTGCAGAATTTACAGGTCTTGCGTTCCTCTATATCATCTTGGCTGTTTATGCGATTTATCTGCGTCAGATGCTGCAGATTAAATGGCGTACGTGGATGACGGACCGCTATCTTGATGACTGGATGAACAAGCAGGTCTATTACCGGCTTCAGGTCCTGCGCAGTGATACGGATAACCCGGACCAGCGAATCAGCGAGGATATCAATCAATTTGTCTCGCTGACTCTGCAGCTGCTCGTGGGTGTTCTCAAGCAGATCACGACACTCGGCGCCTTTGGCGTGGTGCTCTGGAATCTTTCCGGTGCCTTTACCGTGCCGATTGGCAGTCATGAATTTGTCATTTATGGGTATATGTTCTGGTTCTCGCTCATTTATTCGGTGCTCGGCACGATTGGCGTGCATTTTGTCGGCCGCAAACTTATTGGGCTCAATTTTGACCAGCAGCGTTACGAAGCCGATTTTCGTTTCAATATGATGCGCGTGCGCGAGAACAGCGAGAGCATCGCTTTTTACCGCGGCGAACAGCCGGAGTCCGTGGGGTTTGCGGAACGCTTTGCTAAGGTCATCAAAAACTACTGGCAGCTCATGCGTCGGACAAAACTCTTGAACTTTTATGTTAACGGCTACGGGCAGCTGGCCATCATCGTGCCGCTCGTCATGGCGGCACCGCAGTATTTTGCCGGCACGATGACACTCGGCGGTCTGATGCAGACTTCTTCCGCTTTCGGCCGCGTGCAGAATGCACTTTCCTACTTTGTTTCGGTTTACGATACCATCGCGCAGCTTGCAGCTGTCATCCGCCGTCTTGCAAGCTTTACAAATCATATGGAAGGGGCAGAAGATATCGAAAGCGAAGTGGTGCGTGAAAATGCTTCAACGGATGACCTTTCCCTGCGTGATTTTGATGTCAAACTGCCGGACGGCCGCGTGCTGCTGTCTGACTGCAATCTGACGCTCAAGGCCGGGGACCGTCTGCTGATTACCGGTGCTTCCGGCTGCGGCAAGAGTACATTTTTGCGCACGCTGGCTGGCATTTGGCCCTATGGTGAGGGCAAAGTGGAGATTCCGGCTAAGAGCAGGATCCTGTTTTTGCCGCAGAAACCGTATCTGCCGCTTGGCAGTCTCAGGAGAGCCCTGTATTATCCTCTCAGTGCGTCGGGGCCGGAAGAAAATCTCAAAGAGGCTCTGCGCAAAGTCGGACTGGCTGACTTTATCCCACGCCTTGACGATATCGACGACTGGAGCCGCATCCTTTCTCTTGGCGAGCAGCAGCGTCTGGCTTTTGCCCGCATCCTGCTCGTAAAGCCCGACTGGGTCTTCCTTGATGAGGCGACTTCGGCTCTCGATGAACCGCGCGAACAGGAAATGTACGAACTCGTGCGCAGGGAACTGCCGCATACGGGTATCGTCAGTGTCGGCCATCGTTCGACACTTTTCCGGCAGCATCAGGAAGAACTCCATCTCATGGGGGACGGCAGCTGGCAGTGCCGTCCGGTAACGGTCTGATAAACAGAAGAACACAGATATTTCATCAATAGGATTTGTTTATTTTCCGATTGGTTTTAGAACCAATCGGATTTTTTTATGCAGATATTGCAGGATCTGTCGTATAAAAAGCCTGTGATTCTATATGAATGTTGGTTTTTCTGCTATTTCAGAAGATAATTCAATTATAAATCAAATAAAAACATAAAAAATAAAGAAAAAAATGTTGACTTTTATCATCGCTGGGAATATAATAACTCATGTAAGAACAAAGATAAACAAAGCAATAACAAAATAATAATAAGCGTTTTTGAGTGTGTTGCTTCATCGAAAGGGATGGAAATATGTCAGAAACAAAGTATTATCTGGCTGTTGATATCGGCGCTTCGAGCGGTCGGCATATCCTGGGCTGGGTTGACAAAGGCAAGATCCGCATCGAGGAGATTTACCGATTCGAAAACAAGCTCGTCAAACAAAATGGTCATCTTTGCTGGGATCTTGAGCACCTTTTCCATGAGGTTGCGGAGGGCCTTAAGAAATGCAGGGAACTCGACCGCATTCCGGAGAGCGTCGGCATTGACACCTGGGGCGTTGATTTTGTCCTGCTCGATAAGAACGGCAATATCATCGGCAATACCGTAGCGTACCGCGATGGCCGCACGAAAGGCATGGATCAAGAGGTATACAAGGTTATCTCCGAATCGGAACTTTACGGGCGCAACGGTATCCAAAAGCAGCTGTTCAATTCCATTTATCAGCTCATGGCAATCAAAAAAGAAACACCAAAAGCACTGGAAAAAGCAGAACGTTTTTTGATGATCCCATAATATCTCAACTATCGCCTGACGGGCGTAGCCATGAATGAGTATACAAATGCCACAACATCACAGCTTGTTAATGCAAAAACACAGGACTGGGATTTTGAGCTTCTCGAGATGCTCGGACTACCAACGAAGATCTTTGGTGAGCTCAATATGCCGAAAACGCTGGTCGGACCGCTTTCAAAAGAAATGAGTGAACGCGTCGGCTTCACGACAAACGTTGTACTGCCGGCTACGCACGACACGGGTTCAGCCGTCATGGCAGTGCCGACGAATTCGGACGACAGCATTTACCTGAGTTCCGGTACCTGGTCGCTCATGGGCATTGAACGATTGATTCCGGACTGCACGGAAAAGAGCCGCAAGCATAACTTCACGAACGAGGGCGGTTATCATCACCGTTACCGTTATCTCAAGAACATCATGGGCATGTGGATGATGCAGAACCTGCGCCGCGAGTTCAAACATAAATACACGTTTGAAGAGCTTTACGAGCTCGCGCATATCGGCCGTTATTTCACATCGACCGTCGATGTCAATGACGAATCCTTCCTCGCGCCGGAAAGCATGATCAAGGCACTGCAGGACTACTGCGAGAAGACGGGACAGGAAAAACCGGAAACGGAATGCGAACTTCTCTACTGCGTCTACAAGAGTCTGGCGAACTGTTACGCCAAGACCGTCGCGGAAATCGAAGAGGTCACGGGCCGTACCTACGATACGATCCATGTGGTCGGCGGCGGCTGTCAGGATAAATTCCTCGACCGTCTGCTCGTGGAGACGACGGGCAAAGAGGTTTATGCCGGTCCGGTTGAAGCGACGGCCATCGGCAATATCATGGCCCAGATGCTGCGTGACAAGGTCTTTGAAGACCTTAAGGAAGCGCGTCAGGTCGTGGCAAAATCGTTCGATGTCAAGCGCATCGAGAATACATTTGAATAATATTAGGAGGTTTTCATAATGTCGAGATTTGAAGATGCAAAAGAAGCGTATGCAGCCATTGGCGTGGACGTTGAAGCTGCCCTGAAAAAACTGCAGGGAGTGCGCATTTCCATGCACTGCTGGCAGGGCGATGATGTCCTTGGCTTTGACTCGGATGCCCTGACGGGCGGCATTGCCACGACAGGCAATTATCCGGGCCGTGCACGCAATCCGGAAGAGCTCATGGCGGATATCAAGAAGGCATATTCCCTGATTCCGGGCAAGCATAAACTCAATCTGCATGCTTCCTACCGCATCACGGATGAAAAAGTCGACCGCGATAAGATTGAGCCGAAACATTTCAAGGCTTGGGTTGACTTTGCGAAGGAAGAAGGCATCGGCCTTGATTTCAACCCGACGTTCTTCAGCCACAAGAACGTCAAGAACAACATGACGCTTTCGAGCCCTGATAAGGATATCCGCGACTTCTGGATTGCCCATGGCAAAGCCTGCCGTAAGATTGCAAACTACTTCGGCGAAGAGCTTGGCATCACGGCGCTCGATAACATCTGGATTCCGGATGGCACGAAGGATGTGCCGGCTGACCGTATCGGACCGCGTCAGCGCCTCAAGGAATCCCTCGATGAGATTCTTTCCGTCAAATATGACCGCAAGAACATCGCGGATTCGGTCGAAGGCAAGGTCTTCGGCATCGGCGTGGAATCGTATACGGTCGGTTCGCATGAGTTCTACATGAACTACGCTGCGAAGAACGGCATCATGTGCCTGCTCGATACGGGCCATTATCATCCGACGGAAGTCGTTTCGGACAAGATTTCCTCTATGCTGCTCTTTAACGACAGCCTTGCTCTGCACGTCAGCCGTCCGGTCCGTTGGGACAGTGACCATGTCATCAAACTCGACGATGAGCTCAAGGAACTCGCGACGGAACTCGTCCGCTGCGATGCCCTCGACAAGGTATTTATTGGCCTCGACTTCTTCGATGCCAGCATCAACCGCATCGCGGCTTGGGTCATCGGCATGCGCAATATGCAGAAAGCCTTGCTCTATGGTCTGCTGACGCCGAATAAGGAACTCAAGGAAGCACAGGATCAGGCCGATTTCACGCGTGTCCTGCAGGGATTGGAGGAAATCAAGACGCTGCCGTTCGGCGATGTCTGGGCCGAGTTCTGCAAACGCAATGATGTTCCAGTTGACGGCCAGTGGTATCCGGTTGTCAAGGAATACGAGAAGGACGTTCTGTTCAAGAGATAATCAAAGTTTTGCTATAAAGAGGTAATGTGTCATGGATATCAAGGACTCAAAATTCATGGAGGGCTTCAAACGCCTGACGGCCGATGCCTTCCAGAAGGGCTGGCATGAGCGCAACGGCGGCAACCTGACGTACCGCGTCAAACCGGAAGACGTCGAGGCGGTCAAGGAATCCCTGCACGAAGTCAAAGAGTGGAAGCCGATTGGCAATACGGTGCCGGGGCTTGCTGGCGAGTATTTCCTCGTCACGGGCAGCGGCAAGTACATGCGCAATGTAGCATTGGCTCCTGAGGAAAATACCGCACTCATCAAGATTGATGAGAAGGGCGAGAATTACGGCATCGTCTGGGGCCTCGTCAACGGTGGCCGTCCGACAAGTGAACTGCCGACGCATCTTGCGGCTCACGAGCTCAAGAAAAAGATGACGAACGGCACGAACCGCATCATCTATCATGCTCATCCGACGAATCTCATCGCGCTGACGTTTGTCCTGCCGCTCAAGGATAAGGAATTTACGCGTGCGCTTTGGGAAATGGCCACGGAAGATCCGGTCATCTTCCCGGAAGGCATCGGCGTTGTGCCGTGGATGGTACCGGGCGGCAAGGAGATTGCCGATGCATCCGTCAAGCTCATGGAGAAATACCGCGTTATCGTTTGGGCACATCATGGCCTGTTCGTCTGCGGCGATGACTTCGATGAAGCGTTTGGCCTCATGGATACGGTCGAGAAGGCTTCGGAAATCTGCGTCAAAGTCCTTTCGATGGGCGGCAAGAAGCAGACCATCCCGCGTGAGGGCTTCATCCAGCTCGCGAAGGATTTCCACATTAACCTGAATACGGACCTTTTGGACTAAATGAATCGGATTGCGGCAGGAGAAATGAACTGCTCCTGCCGCCATTCCTAAAACCTTAATTGACTTAATATTCATAAGCAAAAATGAATTTTGGGGATCATAGGAGGAATTATAATGTTAGGTGTCAAAATTGATTACCACATGTCCGCCTGGAAAAAGACCCTGATTGCCGGCCTCATCAGTTATATCGATGCTGGTTCAATCGTAGCAGGTGCTTCCGGTCTTTCCATGTGGCAGGATTATCTCGGCATGAGCAGCGTACAGATGGGCCTTTTGGCCGCGCTTTCCTCGAACACAGGCGGTGCAGCTATCGGTGCCCTGATCGGCGGCAAGATTTGTGATAAGTACGGACGTAAATTCGTTTATAACTACGCACTGCTCATTTACATGATCGGCGTACTGATGATCTGCCTCGCAACGAACTATCCAATGTTCCTGCTCGGCTATGTCGTTGTCGGCCTGATGGTCGGTGCCGATGTCGTTGCTTCCTGGACGTTCATCGCCGAAGAAGCTCCTTCGAAGGACCGTGCTAAGCATTGCGGTTCCGCGCAGGTTGCCTGGATGCTCGGCCCAGTTGTCGTCTTCCTCGCATCTATCCCGCTCAACTCGATGTTCGGTCTCCTCGGCAACCGCATTATCTTCGCTCATTTGATTGTAGTCGCCGGCTGGATTTGGTATCAGCGCCTGAAAATGCCGGAGTCGACAGAATGGACGGAAGCGCATAAACGCGAACAGGAACTTGAGGCCAAAGGCGTCAAAGTCCGCAAAGTCCATTACCGCGATATCCTTCATGGCACCTGCCTCAAGACGGTTGTCATGCTCTGCGCCGTTTACACGCTCTGGAACCTCGCAGCCAGCACGAATGGTTTCTTTATGCCGTACATTTACGAGCATGTCGGCAAACTTTCGAATTCCATGTCCCTGCTCCTGACGGCTACGAACTTTGCCGTCTGCATCCTGACGACATTCATTTTCATGTACACGGGTGATAAATTCAATCGCCGTAAGATCTTTGGCATTTTTTCCGGACTTGGCGTTATCAGCTGGTTTGTCTGGGCTCTGCCGGCTGACATGCTGCAGATGTGGATGCTCGTATTCTTTACCGTTTTCTGGGGATTTTCGATGCAGCAGCAGTTCTATCAGCTCTGGAGTTCCGAACTCTTCCCGGTTCGCTATCGTGCAACGGCACAGGGCTTCACGTTCTTTGTTACGCGTTTTTCGGCCGCTATCTGGGGCTTCCTTGTTCCAATCCTCATGGAGACGGTTGGTTTCCAGGTCGCTGCGATGATCATGATTGGCTTTGTTTTCGTCAGCTGGGTTGCCGGCACGTTCTTCGGTTCGGATGCCCGCGGTATGACGCTTGATGAAGTCACGAAACAGCGTTATGGCAATGAAATCGATGAAAATGGCTGGTTTGTTGATTCTGCTGAGCAGAATGCCAGCACGATGCATCCGGCAGGAAAATAACAGATGTTGATTCACGATTTTAGGTAATCTGTATCAATAAAGGGCCTTCGCCTTTTCGGCTGACTTCTTTTGACAGACAAATGGAGAAGCAGGGGGAAGGCTCTTTTCTTTCTTTTTAGGAGGTCTTTTCGATGGAACGTTTTGCATGGAAAGCTACGGTCAAGGATGGCAAACTCGAGGAGTACAAGTATCGTCATGCTCATATCTGGCCGGAGATGAAACAGGTGCTCAAGGAAGCTGGCATTTCAAATTATACGATCTGGAATGTCGGTAATGAGCTCTTTGGTTATTTTGAATGCGAAAAGGGCGTGGCCTACGCTGAGAAGTATCAGGCAGAAAGCCCCGTTGTGGATAAATGGAATGAATATATGAAAGATGTCATGGTCATGGAAATGGATCCGAAGACGGGTGCACAGCCAAAGATGCAGCAGGTATTCTTCCTGCCTTGAACTTGCTCATCCACTTGATATCTTTTCCTAAAGTAACAGCACTTTACAACTTTTGAAGCAAAATAAAATCGCATAGCCTCCCTCGCG
>NZ_JBJEXT010000056.1:0-27673 GCF_051886055.1 Mitsuokella apri
AACCAATGGCAAAGATTACGGCTGCAATGGTAAAAGAGCTGCGCGAGACCACTGGCGCAGGCATGATGGACTGCAAAAAAGCTCTGACGGCTACGGATGGCGACAAGGCAAAGGCAATTGACTGGCTCCGTGAAAAGGGCATCGCCAAGGCTGCGAAGAAAGCTGGCCGCATCGCTGCAGAAGGCGCTGTTGTCGCTTACATCAGCGAAGATGCAAAAGTCGGTGCTCTCGTCGAAGTCAACTGCGAGACGGATTTCGCTGCCGGCAATGAGCAGTTCCGTGCACTGGCAGAAAAGATTGCAAAACACGTCGCTGACACGAAACCGGCTGACCTCGATGCACTTAATAACAGCGAAATCGATGGCAAGACGGTAGCTTCCCTCGTAACGGAAGCTACGGCTACGATCGGCGAGAAGATTTCGCTGCGCCGTTTCGCCTGCTATGAGACGGAAGGCCGTGTCGCAAGCTACATTCACATGGGCGGCAAGATCGGTGTCCTCGTTGACCTGACGGGCGGCAGCGCTGAGCTCGGCAAAGATGTTGCTATGCAGATTGCTGCAGCAAATCCGATTGCTATCGATGAGACGGGTGTTCCGGCTGACGTCGTTGAGCATGAGAAGGAAGTTGCCCGCAAGCAGGCTGAAGAAGAAGGCAAACCGGCTAAGATCATCGAGCGCATCGTGGATGGCCGCATCAAGAAGTACTACAAAGAAGTCTGCCTCAATGAACAGATTTTCGTCAAGGATTCCGACAAGACGATCAGCGATATCCTCGGCGATGTCAAGGTAACGGCTTTCACGCGTTATCAGCTTGGTGAAGGCATCGAGAAGAAGCAGGAGAACTTCGCTGCTGAAGTCGCTGCTCAGATGAAATAATTACCGGAACGCAGGGTAAAAATGGAAAGAAAGAGAACACATAATGGATTGTGTTCTCTTTTTTTAAAGGTTATAATAGAGAAAGATGCAGTGATATTTAGATGGAGGTAAGTATTTTGGAAGCAGCAAAATATAAACGCATTGTCCTGAAACTCAGTGGTGAATCGCTCGCTGGCGATCAGGGCTTTGGTATCAATCCGGCTGTTGTCGAAGATATCGCCAAGCAGATCAAGAAAATCCGCGAACGCGGTGTCGATGTTGCCATCGTTGTTGGCGGCGGTAATATCTGGCGCGGTCTTGCTGGCTCTGCCAAGGGCATGGACCGTGCTACGGCAGATTACATGGGCATGATGGCTACGGTTATGAATGCACTTGCCCTGCAGGATGCCCTTGAAAAGCAGGATGTTGATACGCGCGTACAGACCGCCATCGAAATGCGTCAGGTCGCTGAGCCGTACATCCGCCGCAAGGCCATCCGCCATATGGAAAAAGGCCGTGTTGTCATCTTCGGCGCCGGCACGGGCAATCCGTATTTCTCGACGGATACGACGGCTGCCCTGCGTGCTGCTGAAATCGAAGCCGATGTCATCCTCATGGCCAAGAAAGGCACGGACGGCATCTATGACAGCGATCCGAACAAGAATGCCAATGCGAAGAAATTCGATTCGCTGACTTATATCGAGATCCTCAACAAGGGCCTGCAGGTCATGGATACGACGGCTACAAGCCTTTGCATGGACAATAAGATTCCGCTTCTCGTCTTCAATATCGATGATCACGAGAACATCGTCCGCGCTGCACTCGGTGAGGAAATCGGCACGACGGTAGGAGGAAAAGAATAATGGTAAAAGATATTCTCGCGTCCCATGAGGACCGCATGAAAAAGAGCATCGAAGCGCTCAAGCATGAATTTGCTTCGCTGCGTGCAGGCCGTGCTACGCCGTCCCTTTTGGACAAGGTCATGGTCGATTATTACGGTGCACCGACGCCTGTCAACCAGATTGCCAAGGTCACGGTGCCGGAGCCGCGTATGATTACGATTCAGCCGTGGGAAAAATCCATTCTTCATGATATCGAAGTCGCCATCATGAAGTCGGACCTCGGTCTTTCGCCGAACTCGGACGGCACGGTCATCCGCCTTTCCATCCCGGCTTTGACGCAGGAACGCCGTCAGGAACTCGTCAAGACGGTCAACAAGAAGACGGAAGAGGCCAAAGTCGCTCTGCGCAACATCCGCCGCGATGGCAATGAAGCCTTCAAGAAGATGGAGAAGGCTAAAGAAATCACGGAAGATGAGTCGAAGCGCGGTCAGGAATCCATGCAGAAGCTCGTCGACAAATACGTCAAGCTTGCCGATGATGCCAAGGCCGTCAAAGAAAAAGAAGTCATGGAAGTCTGATTCACATGAATCCGAACTTTCCAGACGTATTGGCAAGGCCGCTTTCAGAAGCAGAGAACATGCTGCAGGAAGCTGGCTGCCAGTGGACGACAGAAATTACACGCCCTACGCGTGATTTTTTCAAGACAGATACAACCTGTCTCTATGTCGTACGGGAAAAGTTTCTTCCGAACGGCAAAATCTTGCTGACTCTTGCTGCAAAGCAGAGGAAGCTTGGAAAGGAGGCGAAATGATATGGCATACAAGATTACAGACGATTGTATTTCCTGCGGTTCCTGCGCTGCTACCTGCCCGGTTGAGGCAATCAGCGAGGGTGCAGAGCACTACGAAATCGATGCAGATAAATGCGTTGAGTGCGGTGCTTGCGCTGCCGGCTGCCCGGTATCCGCAATTGAAGCTCCCTGATGGATGATGAGCGGCCCCTCTTATGAATTTTTGAGAGGGGCTTTTCGTTATTTGTACATGATATGATATCCTCAGGATGGAGGACTTACCACATGTGGAAAAAGATATTCGGCGGTTCCAGACAGGAAAAGGACATAAAGCCCACTGGCATGGACCCGATCTATGATAGAATCAATTGGCAGCGTCTGCCGCGCCATGTTGCCATCATCATGGATGGCAACGGACGCTGGGCACAGAGCCGCGGCATGATCCGCACGGCCGGTCATAAGGCTGGCGTCAAGACACTCAAGAATATCCTGAAGGCTGCCATCGACCTGCGCATCGAGGCCTTGACGGTCTATGCCTTTTCGACTGAGAATTGGAAACGGCCGCGCCCGGAAGTCGATTTTCTCATGAAGCTCTTTTCCGATTATCTGCTCAAGGAACTGGAAGAGATGAACGATTACAACGTGCGCATTCGTTTTATCGGCCGCAGGGAAGGCATGCCGGAAGGCCTGCAGCGTCAGATGAACGAAGCAGAGGCTCTCATGAAGGATAATACGGGCATCCGTTTCAATGTTGCAGCGAATTATGGCGGTCAGGATGAACTTCTGCGGGCAGCGCAGTCACTGGCGAAAAAAGTCGCTGCCGGAACATTTGCAGCTGAGGACATCGATGCTGAGGCCATGGAACAGGAGCTCGATACGGCAGGAGACCCGCCCGTGGATCTCGTCATTCGCACGAGCGGTGACCAGCGTCTTTCGAATTTTCTGCTCTGGCAGTCTGCTTATGCAGAATTTTACTTTACCGATGTCAATTGGCCGGATTTCACGCCAAAGTGCTTTGTCGACGCTATGGTGGACTTTGCCGGCCGTGACCGCCGCTTTGGCGGACTCACCAATAAATAAGGATAGGAGCGTTTTTCTTGTTTACCAGAATCATCACCGGAGTAGTCGGCATCGCCCTGGCTGCTCTTGTCATTCAGATGGGCGGGGCACTCTTTGCAGGGTTTGCCTTGGTGCTGTCTCTCGTTGCGTGGTTTGAATATGCGCGTGCTTTCCATAAAAAAGGCATGAATGTCACGTTCCTCACGGGCATTATCGGGCTGTTCCTGCTCTGGGGCTGTGCGTGGCTTGGCAATGCCGAAGAATCCATGGCAGTCAGCACGGGCATTGTCCTGATCGTCCTTTTGGAGAGCGTCCTTCTGCACGGCCGCGTTTCCTTTGTCGACGCCTGCACATCCGTGGCTGGCATCCTGTATCTCGGTTTTCCGTTTGCACATATGGTCATGCTGCGCTTCCTTTATCCGGAGCAGCAGCTCGCAACGTCCTTCGGCCCCTTTGAATTTGGCTGTGCCATGATCTGGATCATGTTCATCGGCACCTGGGCCAGTGACACCTTTGCGTATTTCACGGGATCGGCTATCGGCCGTCATAAACTCTGCCCGACCATCAGCCCGAATAAGACGATTGAGGGGTTCCTTGGTTCTGTCGTCGGCACGACGATTGCAGTCGCAGCTCTCGGTGTCTTTTTCTCCCTGCCGGTTATCGAGATGGCAGTTCTCGGTTTTTGTATTTCTCTTCTGGCAACACTGGGCGACCTCGTGGAGTCTGTGGCCAAGCGCTATACGGGCATCAAGGATTCCGGCAATATCATCCCGGGACACGGCGGTGTTTGGGACCGCTTTGACAGTGTGCTGTTTACGGCACCGCTCGTCTATTATTTCGTGCTGATCTCGGGCATCGGCCTGAAGTGAGGAAGGTTTTGAGGAAGATTTTTATGAAAAAGATTGCAGTCTTAGGCTCGACCGGCTCCATTGGCACGCAGACACTTGATGTGGTTCGTTCTCATCCGGAGCTTTTTCACATTTCCGTACTTGCGGCAAACTCCAGCGATGAACTCCTGGAAAAACAGATTCGCGAATTCGAACCGGAGCTCGCCGTACTCTCCGATGAAGCTGCCTACAAGCGTCTGAAAGAACGCTATACAGGCAGAACGAAGCTCGCCGGCGGCCGCCAGGCCTTTATCGATGCAGCAGCTTACGGGGATGTCGATACGGTCGTGACTTCCATGATGGGCTTTGCCGGTCTTGAGCCGACGATGAAGGCCCTCGATGCCCAAAAGAACATTGCTCTCGCGAATAAAGAGACACTTGTCGTGGCCGGTGAGATTGTTATGCGCCGCGCGCAGGAGCAGGGCGTATCCATCCTGCCTGTCGACAGTGAGCACTGCGCCTTTTTCCAGTGCCTGCAGGGTGAGAAGCGCGAGACGATTGAAAAACTCCTGCTGACCTGCTCGGGCGGTCCGTTCCGCGGCAGGAAGCGCGAGGAACTCGTCGGCGCAACGAAAGCGCAGGTCCTTGCACATCCGACTTGGAATATGGGACAGAAAATCACGGTCGACTCCGCCTCGCTCGTCAATAAGGGGCTGGAAGTTATTGAAGCAAAATGGCTTTACGGCGTCAGCTACGACCAAATTCAGGTTGTCGTGCATCCGCAGAGCATCATTCATTCGATGGTTGAGTTTGTCGATGGTTCCGTCATCGCGCAGCTCGGCTGTCCTGATATGAAGCTGCCAATCCAGTACGCGCTGACGTATCCGACGCGCCAGCCGTCAAATTTTGAACGCCTTGACTTCTGGAAACTCAAGGACCTGACGTTTGAAAAACCGGATACGGAGACGTTTAAGGGACTGCGCTTTGCCTATGAGGCAGGCAGGATGGGCGGCTCGATGCCCTGCGTGTTCAATGCGGCCAATGAAGTGGCGGTCAGTGCCTTCCTCAAAGGGCAGATTCATTTCCTCGATATCTACGATATCATCGAGGAGACGATGATGAAGCGCGCATGTGTGCTTTCTCCGACCTTGGAAGAACTTTTTGCCGAAGATCAGTGGGCGCGTGACTATGCCGGTTCCCTGCTGGCGAAAATTGCGCGCTGATATCCGGAATACCTGAATAAAGAAATGAGGACGGTGAACTTATGGTACTGACAATAGCGGCGGCCATCTTTGTCTTTGGCCTGCTTGTGCTCGTGCATGAACTTGGCCATTTCGTGACGGCCAAGATGACGGGCATGCGCGTCGATGAATTCGCAATTGGCTTTGGACCAAAACTCGTGAGCTTTCAGCATGGCGAGACGGTTTACTCGATTCGTGCGATTCCGCTCGGCGGCTTTAATGATATTGCGGGCATGGACCCAGAAAATAACGATGCGGGCAGCCGCGGCTACTGCGAAAAGCCGGTTGGCTCGCGCATGATCGTGATTCTCGCGGGCTCCATCATGAATTTTATTCTGCCGCTCATCCTGTTTTTCGGCATCTTCTTTTTTGCCGGGGTCAGCACGCCGAATCCTGAACCGATTTTAGGGACGGTGCTGGCCGGCAAGCCGGCAGCAGAAGCGGGGCTGCAAAATGGCGACCGCGTGCTGGCCATCGATGGCCAGCCTATCTCGAGCTGGTCGGAATTTGTCGACGGAGTCAAGGACAATACGGGAAATCCTGTCGACCTTACAATCCAGCGCGGCGAGGCAACATTTGATGCAGAGGTCACCCCAACCTATGACAGCAGCACGAAGCGCGCGATGGTCGGCGTCATGGGCTCTGTCAATACGCGTTATCCGGGACTTGTCGAGTCGGCTTCTCTTGCTGTGCAGAAGACAGGCGCCATCCTTTACATGATGGTCGATGCCCTCTATAAAATCATTCTCGAGCTTTCGGGGGCAGAACTTGCCGGGCCGATTGGCGTGGCGCAGATGGCAGGCGAGGTGGCCCAGATGGGCTTTGTACCGCTTTTGAATTTTGCAGCTTTCCTGAGTTTGAACCTCGGCATTGTCAACCTGTTCCCGATTCCGGCACTCGATGGCGGCCACTTCCTGACGCTCTGCGTCGAGGCCGTGCGCGGCAAACCGCTGAGCCCCGCAGCCCTGCGCTACACGCAGAATGTGGGCATCATCCTGCTGCTGCTCCTGATGATTCTCGCGACGAAGAACGATATCGTCCGCGTGCTGTTTGGCGGCTGATGGAAGCATCTTATGAATAATATAGAAGGGAAGTGTCCCATTTGTACGATTTAAAACGACGCCGTCCGACGCGCCAGATTCACATCGGCAAGGTAGCCATTGGCGGCGGTGCGCCGATTTCCGTGCAGTCGATGACTAATACGAAGACGACGGATACTGAGGCAACGGTCGCGCAGATCCGCGCCCTGCAGGCTGCGGGCTGTGATATCGTGCGCCTCGCCGTACCGGATATGGCTGCAGCTAAGAACTTGGGCAATATCATCCGTCAGGTCAATGTGCCGCTCGTCGCGGATATCCACTTTGACTACAAACTGGCCCTTGAGGCTATCAAGCAGGGCATCGATGCCCTGCGCCTGAACCCCGGCAATATCGGCGGTGAGGAAAAGGTCAAAGCCGTAGTCAAGGCGGCGAAAGAAGCCCATATCCCCATCCGCATCGGCGTCAATGCCGGTTCGCTCGACAAGAAAATCCTCAAAAAATACGGCGGCGTCACGCCGGAGGCTCTTGTAGAGTCGGCCATGGAGCATGTACGTATTTTAGAGGCCATTGACTTCCATGACATGAAGATTTCGCTCAAGGCCCACGATGTACCCTTGACGATTGCGGCTTACCGCCTGATGAGCCAGACCGTTGACTATCCGCTGCACCTCGGCATTACGGAGGCCGGCACGGTCAACACGGGCATCATCAAGTCGGCAGTAGGCATCGGGGCATTGCTCGCCGAGGGCATCGGCGATACATTCCGCATCTCGCTGACGGGCGACCCCGTCGTCGAGGTCCGCGTGGCCAACGAGATTTTGAAGTCTTTAGGCCTCAAGGAATACGGTCCGACGCTCGTGGCCTGCCCAACCTGCGGCCGCACGAGCATCGACCTGCCGGCCATCGCTGAAAAAGTCGAGAAAAAGCTCGCGGGACTGACAGAGCCCATCGAAGTTGCCGTCATGGGCTGCGTCGTCAATGGTCCGGGCGAAGCGCGCGGCGCCGATGTCGGTATCGCGGGCGGCAATGGCGAGGGGCTGATTTTCCGCAAGGGCGAAATCGTCCGCAAGGTTCCGGAAGCAGACCTCGTCGAGGAATTATTCAAGGAAATCGATCAAATATTGGAGGAACGCAAATCTCATGAGAGCAAGTAATCTTTATGCACCAACCCTTAGAAATACGCCGGCTGAAGCTGAAATCGTCAGCCACCAGCTCATGTACCGTGCCGGCATGATCCGCAAATCGGCCGGCGGCATGTATACGTTCCTGCCGCTCGCCTGGCGCACCATCCGCAAAATCGAGCAGATCATCCGTGAGGAAATGGACGCTGCCGGCGGTCAGGAAATCATGATGCCAATTCTGCAGCCGGCAGAATTTTGGCAGGAGAGCGGCCGCTGGAGTGTCTATGGCGACGAAATGATGCGTATCAAGGACCGTCATGGCCGCGAGTTCTGCCTTGGTCCGACGCATGAGGAAATGATGACGGCTCTCGTACGCGATGAAGTCCGTTCCTACAAGCAGCTGCCGTTGATGCTCTATCAGATTCAGGATAAATTCCGCGATGAGCGCCGTCCGCGTTTCGGCCTGATGCGCAGCCGCGAATTCATCATGAAGGATCTTTACTCCTTTGATAAGGATGTTGAGGGCATGAACGAATCCTACAAGAAGATGTACGATGCTTATACGAAAATCTTCACGCGCATGGGACTCGAGTTCCGTCCGGTCGAGGCCGACAACGGCGCCATCGGCGGCGGCCATTCCCACGAATTCACGGTGCTTGCCGATGCCGGTGAGTCGAATATTGCCGTCTGCACGAAATGCGACTATGCAGCCAGCGACGAAAAGGCAGAGCTCAAGCCGATTGCCGAGGTACCGGAAGAGGAGCTGCCGCTTGAAAAAATCGCTACGCCCGGCACGAGCACGATTGAAAGCCTTTGCGATTTCCTTAAGGTTCCGGCTGACAAGACCATCAAGGCCGTCGCTTACCAGACAGACAAGGACGAGCTCGTACTTGTCTTCATCCGCGGCGATCACGATGTCAATGAGATCAAGGTTATCAATCATATAGAGGATGCTCTTGACCTGCGCATGGCCGACGAAGAAGCTATCAGAGCCGCGGGCGGCTGCCCGGGCTTCATGGGCCCCATCGGCATCAAGAAGGGCACGCATGTGCTCGTCGATGCTTCGGTCATGAACATGCACAATGCTGTCACGGGTGCCAATGAGACCGACGTTCACTACAAAAATGTCAATCCGCAGCGCGACTTTGATAAGGAAAGCATCGTTGTCACGGATCTGCGCATGGTCAAAGAGGGCGACCCGTGCCCGCACTGCGGCGCACCGATGAAGATGACGCGCGGCATTGAGGCCGGCCAGGTCTTTACACTCGGCACGAAGTACAGCAAGGCCATGGGGGCGACATTCCTTGATGAAAATGGCAAGGAGCAGCCTCTTATGATGGGCAGCTATGGCATTGGCGTCGGCCGCACGATGGCCGCTGCCATCGAACAGAACAATGACGAACAGGGCATCGTCTGGCCGCGTGCCATTGCTCCGTTTGAAGTCGTCATCGTTGCGGTCAATGCCAAGAAGGAAGAACAGCTCGCCTATGCTGAGGGCATTTATGAAGAATGCCGCAAAGCAGGTCTCGATGTTCTGCTCGACGACCGCAAAGAACGCGCCGGCGTCAAGTTTAAGGACTGCGACCTCATCGGTTATCCGGTCCGCGTGACAATCGGCCCGAAGGCCGTTGACGAAGACGTCATCGAGGTCAAGGTCCGCAAGACGGGTGAAGTCTATAACTTCACGCGTGCGGACTACCTTGAAAAAGTCAAAGAGCTGCTTGCGTCTCTCTAAGATGTCATAAGGAAATATAAAAAGTCCGCTTCGGTTTGCTGCCGGAGCGGACTTTTTTGTAATCTTATAGAGTTGCAGGAAAAGCGATTAAAGATAATACTCGGTATGGTCTTCCGGCTTCAGTGAGAAGGCAGCGAAGACTTTGTCGCGTACGAGCAGGAAATCATCGCTTGTGCGGTCTTTGCGCAGATTCATGGAGAGGTGTACGGGGATGATGGTCTTGATTTTGCCCGGATTCGGCGTCATGACGACGATGCGGTCTGCGAGCACAACAGCCTCGTCAATATCATGGGTGACGAAGATGATGGTCTTATGCTGATCGCGGCAGATGGAAGAGATCTCGTCCTGCAGGCTGATGCGCGTCAGGGCGTCGAGGGCCGCAAAGGGCTCGTCCATAAAGATGATATCGGGGTCCACGGCGAGTGCGCGGGCGATGGCGACGCGCTGCTGCTGGCCGCCGGAAAGCTGCGCAGGATGGCGCTCAGCAAAATCTTCGAGGCCGACGATCTTTAAATACTTCATGGCGATTTCCTGACGCTGCGCTTCCGGCACTTTCAGTGTCTCGAGACCGAGTTCCACATTTTTCTCGACGGTACGCCAGGGCAGCAGACCGTAATTCTGGAAAATCGTGATGTTCTTGATGCTGGGTTCCCTGACTTTTTTGCCATCGATGAGAATGTCGCCGAAGCTTGGCTTATCGAAGCCTGCGAGCATCGATAAAAGCGTGCTTTTGCCGCAGCCGGAGGGGCCTAAGAGACAGATAAATTCCCCTTTTTCAATGTCGAGGCTGACGCGGTTCAGGGCAGTGAAAACACCTGTGCCATTGGCGTCCGGATATTCGCGAGATACGTCGCGGATCGATATATAGCTCATCTTTAGTCCTTCCTTTCGTGAATGCCCCAGATTTTATAAATACGGCTTTCAAGCATCTTTACGATTGTGTCAAGAATCAGGCCGAGTACGCCAATTGTAATGATGGCAGCCATCAGCATATCGGCGCGCAGATTGTTGCGCGCGTCCATGATCAGGAAGCCAAGGCCCGACTGGGCGCCGACCATCTCACCGGCGACAAGGAAGACCCAGGCCGTGCCAAGGGCGAGGTGGATGCCGTTGGCAATGCGCGGGAAAATAGCGGGCAGGATGATCTTAGTCAAAAGCTGCGGCTGCCGAATGCCGAAATTCTGCGCGACCTTTAAGTAAACCGGCTCAATTGTGGCAACAGCAGAAACCGTGGACAGGAGCACAGGAAAAAAAGCGGCAATGAAGATAATGACGAGAGCCGGCATTTCACCGATGCCGAAGAACAGGACGATAAACGGCAGCCAGGCTGTCGGCGAAACCGGCCTTAAGACCTGGGCAATGGGATTCAGGTAAGCCCAGACCTTTTGATACCAGCCAAGTACGAGGCCAAGCGCCATGGCAATGATGACGGAGCTGATATAGCCGATGAAGAAACGGCGCAGGCTGTCGAAGATATCGCGCTGCAGTGTGCCGTCGGCGAGAAGTTCTTCAAAACCCTTGATGGTCTGCCATGGCGAAGGAAATAAGGCCTGATTCCAGCCGCCAAAGAGGACCATGCCCTGCCAGACGATGAGTACGACAATCAGGGCGCCGATGATGTGCTGGCCTTGTTTCAATGCGTTTAATGAGTTCAATTTCATTGCGATACAACCTTTCCCTTGTGCTTATGATGGATAGAATATTACGGCAGCAGCGTCGTATCGACGAAGTCCTCATAAGAAGGTGCCTTTTTGATGAGCTTGGCTTCATTCATGCGCTGGAGCAGATCTTCATAGGAGTCTTTCGTAATGGCGAGATTCGAATACGAGATGAACTGCAGGGACTGGTCCAATACTTTGCCCGTGGCCTTGAGATAACGCAGGGAGAGAGGTTTTTCTTCATCCGGATGGGCATCGAGGTAAGCGCCGGCTTTGACGTAATCGGCGACGACGCTCTTGGCGAGGTCGTGATTATTGGTGAGAAAATCGCCATTGAAGACGAGTGCACAGCAGACGTTGTCAGGCCAGAGTTCGTGAGTGTCCTCAAGGATGTGGCCAGTGCCGAGTACGACGGATTTTGCACCAAAAGGTTCCGCAACGCTGTAAGCAGAAATCTGGCCCTGTGCAAGGCCGGAAGGCATTTCCGGCGGCGTCATCTCAACGACCGTGAGATCGTCTTCGGTCATGCCGTGATTCTTGAGCATCTGGTCGAGCAGGAGCTTCTGGGAGGACTGCTTATGCGGAATGGCAAAAATCTTGCCGCGCAGATCTTCCACAGAATGGATGTCATTGCCCGCGACGATGATATTGCCTTCGCGGTGGGAAAGTGCTGCTGCCTTGACATTGATGCCCTGTTCGCGCGCTTTGATAGCAAGTTCGACGAGCACAGAAGCGGCATCGACTTTGCCCGTGTTCAAGGCATCCATGAGTTCCGGCCACGAACTGTATTTGACGAGCTCAATGCGGACTTTGCTGCCATCCGCGAGTTCCTGCTCGGTTGCTTCAAAAAGAGGCAGTGCATGCGTAATGGGCAGATAGGCGACGCGGACGGTGCGGATACCGTCTTGATCGGCCGCGCGGGGTGCGGTGCTGTCTTTGCCGCAGCCGGCAGTCAGCAGCATGGCAAATATCAGGATGCTCATGCACAGAAATAGGTATTTTTTCTTGTCGGGCTTCATCAAACCACCTCTTGAAATAGGATAAAATAATATTAGTATACATAGTGAAATACTATATTTTAAAATAAGAAAAGAGGCTGCCACAAGGGGCAGTGCCAGCTTGCAGCAGCCTGATCGTATTCTATAATAATAATTAAAAGTATATATGTTTAGTATGTTTTATTTTATAAGAATATCATACTGTATCCGGGCAAAATTGTCAACAAAAAAACCACGCCAAAAGAGGCGTGGTTTTTCTATTTCAGGGATGTGATTAAGCACCGATGACCGTATTGAGGTCTTTGACGAGCTGGTCAACGTCGATGCCATGGGCCATAGCGCCCTGCTCGATGTTCTCGAAATGAGCGGCAGCACAGCCGAGGCATCCCATGCCGGCATTGATGAATACATCAACCGTATCCGGATACTGCTGAACAACTTCGAGAATACTCATATCTTTCGTGATTGCCATGATAAAAATCCTCCTATAGGAAATTAAAAGTAAAGAATCATTTGCTTGTTACGTCTGTGATATGCATCACAGATACGTGGATGGGGTATATTTCGAACCATCACAGGAATTATAACACACTTCCAGTCAAAAAGACAATACGTCAGCTCACAGATCCGGCTGAGAATATCTGAGAAAAATTTTCGCAAGGTATGGATTCTGTGCTATAATCGAGTCAGCGTCGTGTGAATTTCTACCATATATTAAGGAGTTTTTTTGAAATGAAGCGATCACGTCATATCGTCGGACTGGCTTTTTTGACAATCGTACTGTTTTTAACAGGTTTGTGCCTTCTGCCTGCTCATCTGCATCAGGCAGAAATGGCGGCAGGCAGCACTGCCGCAGACAGTACGGAGTCAGGTCCGCAGATCCTCGTGCTCAATTATCATAAAGTCAGTGATGAATTTTTGTCACTTGCTGTGGCACCGGCAGACTTTGACTGGCAGATGCGCTATTTGAAGGAACACAATTATCATGCCATCACGCCGGATGAGCTTTATTCTGCGCTGGAGGGAAACGGCACGCTGCCTGAAAATCCTGTGCTCATAACATTTGACGATGGCTATCAGGACAACTATGACAATGCGTATCCCATTCTCAGGAAATATGGGCTTAAAGGCACGGTCTTTGTTGTCACGAGTTTTGTCGGCACGCGCAAGGGCTATCTGACCTGGGACGAATGCCGCGAAATGGAGAAAAATGGCATGACCGTGGCTTCGCATACGGTTGACCATAAGTCCATGACAGACCTTACGAACGATCAGCTGCGTGCAGAACTCGTGGAATCTAAGAAGAAAGCGGAGGCCGAGCTCGGTCACGAAGTCAAGTACATGGCTTACCCCACGGGTACCTATAATCTGCACATTGCCCAGCTCGTGCGCGAAGCCGGCTACAAAGCAGCGTTCACGATCAAGTACGGAGGTGTCAGCCGCAAGAGCAATATCTACGCGCTGGAGCGCGTGCCGATTTTCCACACGGAGCAGACGAATAAGGATTTTGTCGAACGCATCCATTATACGCCGGTCTTTGCCAATTTTGGCTGGACAAAACATTGAGCAATATCCGTCAAAAGGGCCTTTTCCTGTCAAAAAAACGCAGGAAAAGGCTTTTTTCTATAGAATAATGAATTTCCGCTTGCCAAAGCAGGAAATATCTGCTATAAAAAAGAATAGATAGAGTGGTGAATTATGGGGAAAAGTGGCTCTTAGGGAAAGGCGGTGCAGCAGGATGTTTATGGGAGAGTATTCCCATGCGATTGATGCGAAAGGGCGCATCATCCTGCCGGCTGATTTTCGTCAGGAGCTCGGTGTCTCTTTCGTCATCACAAAAGGCCTTGATAAATGCTTGTTCCTTTATGGACAGCAGGCATGGGAAGAATTGGCGGCCAAGCTTCGCGCCCTGCCGCTTGCCAGGCCGGAGGCAAGGGCTCTTGTGCGCTTTTTCTTCTCAGGTGCACGGACGCTGGAATGCGATAAGCAGGGGCGGTTCCTCGTGCCGGCAAATCTTCGGAATTATGCGGACATCGCACTGCGTCAGAATGTCATCTTAGCCGGTGCGGACAATCGCATCGAGGTCTGGAGCAAGGAACAATGGCTTGCGTATACGAATGAAGTGGAACCTGACGTGGCAGCGATTGCGGCGTCGCTTTCCCAGCTTGGCATATAAGTACGTGCACATGAGCAGGCATAGAGAGTATATGAATTATTGAGATAGTAAGATGGGGGCAGGAAACGTGGAGTTTCATCATATCAGCGTCATGCTGGAGGAGACAGTCAAGGGTCTCGTGACAAATAAAGAAGGGATCTATGTTGACTGCACCTTAGGCGGCGCTGGCCATTCCCATCGCATTGCAGAACTTTTATCGCCGGAAGGACGCATCATCGGCATTGACCAGGACGAGGAGGCCATCGAGGCTGCCAAGGAGCGGCTCAAGGATGTCAAATGCCATGTTGATATTGTGCACAGCAACTTCTCCCATCTCGAAGAGATCCTGAAAGCGGAGCATGCGCCGCTCGTGGATGGTGTAGTTTTTGACCTCGGTGTCTCGTCTCATCAGATTGATACGGCGGAACGTGGTTTTTCGTACATGCACGATGCCCCGCTCGATATGCGCATGGACCCTGAGGCCAGGTTTTCGGCTTATGATGTCGTCAATACGTACAGCGAAAAAGAGCTTGACCGGATTTTTCACGATTATGGAGAGGAACGCTGGGGCAGACGCATTGCGCAGTTCATTGTCAAGGCGCGGGAAAACGGGCCGATTGAGACGACGGGGGAACTGGTCGATATTATCTGCAAGGCTGTGCCGAAGGCTGTACGTCAGGCGGCCAATGGCCACCCTGCCAAGCGCATTTTTCAGGCTATCCGCATTGAAGTCAACGATGAGCTCGGCATCCTTGAAAAT
Organism: Mitsuokella apri; assembly: GCF_051886055.1. Lineage (NCBI taxonomy): Bacteria > Bacillati > Bacillota > Negativicutes > Selenomonadales > Selenomonadaceae > Mitsuokella > Mitsuokella apri. The sequence continues at coordinate 15,081 of NZ_JBJEXT010000056.1, forward strand.
GCCTTTAAAACGGCAGTACATCATTTAAAGCCGGGCGGGCGCATTGCCATCATCACCTTCCATTCGCTTGAGGACCGCATCGCTAAGAAAACGCTCAAGGAAATGGCGCGCGGCTGCATCTGCCCGCCGGAACTGCCTGTCTGTGTCTGCCATCATAAGCCGGAAATCCGGCTGCTCGGCAAACCAAAACAGGCGACAGCCGCTGAGCTTGCACATAATTCACGTTCCAAGAGCGCGAAGCTGCGCATCGCGGAGAAACTGCCGGCTGCACAGACTGACGATGCAGACAGCGGAGATTTTAGAGATGGAAAGGAGGAGCGCTGATGCTGGCCAGACAGGAAAGACAGGAAGAAACATATCATGCTGCAGAGGAACGCGATGGCCTGAAAACAAGGCATACCGTTTCAGAAGAGCCGCTCGTCCGCCGCGTGCTCAATACGTCTCTGCGTTCCCATTTCCAGATTTTGTTTATTGTCACGGCTTTTTTGGCCATGCTTGTGACCATTGGCAGCGGCATCAGTGCGAGCCGCGGCTATACGCTGGTCGAAACGCAGAACGAGGCACAGCAGATTGAGCAGGAGAACGAACGTCTCAACGTCGATATTGCCAAACTCAAGAATCCGGAACGCATCAAGTCCATCGCGGAAAGTCAGCTCAACATGCAGGTGCCGAAGAAAACGTATTTTGCTCATGAGAGCAAATGATGCGGATGTGTTTATAAATTTATGAAGGAAACAGGCCGTGAGGCCTTTTGGAAAGAGGCTGCAAACACAAAGAAAAGTGCGCAGCTTCTTTTGTGTTTGCGCGGCGCATGGATACGGTTTATAATAAATTACGGCCCGCAGTCATTAGAATAAGAAAATGCGGGACTCTGAGGAGGAAATAAGATGAAAACAATCGGTCAGCTGGCAGCTCTTTTAGAAGATGCTGTCGTAATCGGTGATAAAAACACGGTCATCACGGGGATTGAACACGATTCCCGCAAGGTTCAGCAGGGTACCCTTTTTGTCTGCATACCCGGTGTTCATGTCGATGGTCATAAATTCATTCCACAGGCCGTCAAGGCTGGTGCCAGCGCTATCGTGACGACGCGCGAAGATGTCGAAGTGCCGGAGGGAATTGCCATCCTGCGCGTGAAAGACCTGCAGCCGGCCCTTGACACAATTGTCCCGTTTTTTCACGATTATCCGGCCCGCAGGATGCGCGTGATCGGCATCACGGGGACAAACGGCAAGACGACGACGAGCTATATCACGCGCGCCATCCTGCGCCGCGCTGGCTTTAAGGTCGGCCTTATCGGCACCATCCAGATCATGATTGAGGATGAGGTGCTGCCCATCCATAATACGACGCCGGATGTCGTCGAGCTGCAGCATACGCTCGCGATGATGCGCGATGCCGGCATGGATTATGTGGTCATGGAAGTTTCTTCCCACGCACTCGACCAGAACCGCGTGGCGGGCATTGAATTCGATACAGCGGTCTTCACGAATCTCACGCAGGACCATCTCGATTATCATAAGACCCTCGAAAATTACAAGCTGGCAAAGGCCAAACTCTTTGACCATGTTTCGGAAGCCGGCGTCAAGGAAGGCAAGACAGCCGTCATCAATATCGACGATGCGGCCAGCACGACGATGCTCGAGCATGCGAAATGCCAGCATCTGACGTATGCCATTGAAAAAGAAGCCGATCTGCGCGCCACGGATATCCTCGTTCATGCCAATGGTGCAGAGTTTGTGCTCAATCATAAGAGCTTCGGCAGGATGCCGCTGAAGCTCCATATCACGGGCATTTTCAATGTCTATAATGTCATGAGCGCCGTCGGTGCTGCTCTTGCTGAGCACATCGATGCCAAGTTCATTAAGGAAGCTCTTGAACATTTCACGGCTGTGCCGGGCCGTTTTGAGCTCGTCAAGGCCGGTCAGGATTTCTCCATCATTGTGGATTACGCTCATACGCCGGATGGCGTCGAGAATGTCCTCAAAACGGCGCGCAAAATTGCCAAGAAGCGCATCATCGCGGTCTTTGGCTGCGGCGGCGATCGCGACCGCACAAAGCGTCCGATTATGGGCAGACTCGCAGCGGAGCTCGCAGATGTCGTCATCGCGACCTCGGACAATCCGCGTACGGAGGATCCGGAATTCATCCTTTCGCAGGTAGAGGAAGGCGTCAAGGAAGGACTCAAAGAGTCGGGCGGCAAAAAACACCACGAGAAGATCACAGACCGCCGCGAGGCCATTTACCGCGCCATTGAGCTGGCTGAAAAAGACGATATCGTCGTCATTCTCGGCAAAGGCCATGAGAACTACCAGATCCTTAAGGATAAGACCATTCATTTTGATGATAAAGAAGAAGCCCGTGCAGCTGTGGCTGCCAAGCTCGCCAAGAAATAAGACGGGATTTACGGGAAATCTTGCAGAGGCAAGCAGAGTTGGAGAAGGGAGCAAACTGATGCCAGCATTTACGCTTGATGAGGTCCGCGAAGCAACGGGAGCACAGCTCTACCGGATCGAACATGAGGAATTCACGGATATCGTAACGGATACGCGCAAGATCACGCCGGGGGTGCTGTTTCTGGCGTTTAAAGGCGAACGTTTCAATGGTGAGGATTTTGTGCGCGAGGCCGTCGAAAAGGGCGCGAACGGAGTCATGGTCAGCGAAGCCTGCCCAAAGGCGCAGCTCGCCGGCCTCAAGGCCACGGTGCTGATTGTTCCGGATACGCTCAAGGCTTATCAGGAACTTGCCCATGCGTGGCGCATGCGCTTCGATATCCCCGTGGTTGCCATCACGGGCTCGAATGGCAAAACCACGACCAAAGATCTTACGGCGGCGGTGCTTTCGGCCCGCGGTCCTGTACTCAAGACACAGGCCAATTACAATAACGAGATCGGCCTGCCGCTGACGCTCCTGGGCATGCGCAAAGAGCATACGGCAGCTGTCGTCGAGATTGGCATGCGCGGCCTGCATCAGATTGAGGCCATGGCGCCCATTGCCGCACCGTCCGTCGGCATTGTCACGAATGTCGGTGAAACGCACATGGAGCTTTTGGGATCCATTGAGAATATCGCACGTGCCAAGTCGGAAATGGTCGAAGCCATTCATGCCGGCGGCGCAGTCATCCTCAATGCGGACAATCCCTATGTGGCGGCCATGCGCAAAAAAGCCAAAGAGGGCGTGCGCGTCCTGACGTTTGGCATCGAAAATGAGGCAGATGTCATGGCTTCAGCCATTGAGACCGTTGATGGGCACGAGACAAAGTTCGTGCTGGACTGGAAGGGACGCCAGCAGACATTCACGTTTGCCATGGTTGGCCGTCATAATGTCTACAATGCACTGGCTGCCATTGCCGCTGGCTTTGCCCTTGGCCTGACGCCGGCTGAAGCAGCTTCCGGCCTGCGCAATCTCAAAGCGACGAAAATGCGCTTTGAAGTACAGGACGTCAAACATTACCATGTAATCAACGATGCTTATAATGCCAGCCCAATGTCGATGAAAGCGGCCATTGAGACACTTTCGGAACTCACGAAAGGACGTAAGATCGCAGTTATGGGCGATATGCTCGAGCTTGGCAGCGTTTCGGAAGAAGCCCACCGCGAAGTCGGACGCGAACTTGCGGAGCATAATTTTGCAGCTGTAGTCACGCGCGGTCAGATGGGAGCGTTCATCGCGGACGGTGCCGAAGAAGGCGGCATCCATGATGTTTTTCGCGCGGATTCGCATGAAGAAGCAGCCGCTTACCTGCATAAAATCCTGGAACCGGGGGACACCATCCTGTTTAAGGGGTCACGCGGCATGCAGATGGAAAAAATCATCGATCTGCTTTAAGCATCAGTCGTTTTTAAACGATTGAATCAAGAGAGAGTGGAGACGTTAAAAGTTGGATAAAATATTGCTTGCGGCCATCATCGCCGCTGGTCTTGTGCTCAGCATAGGGCCAATACTCATTCCGGAGCTGCACAAGCTCAAATTTGGACAGAGCATCCGTGAAGAAGGGCCGAAAAGCCATCAGGCCAAGAGCGGTACGCCGACGATGGGCGGTATCATGATCATTCTGGCCATTGTACTTGCAACTGTGGCAGCTGCTCCGCTGACACCGGCCATCCTGCTGGCTCTGTTCATTACGCTCGGTCATTTTGTCCTTGGCTTCCTGGACGATTACATCAAGGTTGTCAAAAAGCGCAATCTCGGCCTTAAGGCCAAACAGAAGATGCTCGGTCAGATCATCATCGCGATTGTCACGATGATTGTCGGAACCCGCGTGCTCGGCATCGATACGAGCATCTGGATCCCGATTGCGGATGTCAATATCGATATTGGCATTGGCTATTATTTCCTGGTGCTTTTTGTTCTCGTCGGCACGAGCAATGCGGTCAACCTGACAGATGGACTGGACGGTCTTGCTTCGGGCACGGTCGCCATTGCCTCAGGCGCGTATGCCCTTGTCTGCTATATGACCGGTCATTTTGACCTCGCGCTTTTCTGCGTGGCCATGATGATGGCCTGTGTGGCTTTTCTGCGCTTCAATGCCCACCCGGCTAAAGTGTTCATGGGGGATACGGGTTCCCTGGCACTCGGCGGCGCCATTGCTGCGGTCGGCATTCTGACGCATACGGAGATTCTTTTGGCCGTCATCGGTTTTGTCTTTGTCTGTGAGGCCTTGTCTGTCATTATTCAGGTTATTTCGTTCAAGACGACGGGCAAACGCGTCTTCCGCATGAGCCCGATTCATCACCATTTTGAGCTCGGCGGCTGGAAGGAGACCAAGGTTGTCTTTGTCTTCTGGATGGTGGGGCTGTTGGCTGCCATTATCGGCCTTTTGATGGTGCCATAATGTCATTTGTTATATCCGGGGGGATTCGTCATGGAGTTGGATTGGAAACAGAAACACGTTTTGGTCATAGGTGCGGGAATCAGCGGTTTTGCAGCTGCGAGACTGGCAAGACGTTTTGGCGCTGATGTCACCTTGAGTGATGCCAAGACGGAAGAAGAACTTGAGAAACTCGGCGATGATTTTTCCAAACTGCGCGCGGCAGGCGTAACGCTCGTCTTCGGTCCGCAGCAGGAAAGCATGCTGGATGGCATTGACACGGTGATTGTTTCACCGGCCGTGCCTGTGCGCATTCCGCTCATTCAGGCCGCTTATAAAAAGGGAATTCGTGTCATGAGCGAGGTGGAGCTGGCTTACGATATTGCAGAATCGCCATTTTGCGCAGTGACTGGCACAAATGGCAAAACGACGACGACGACGCTTCTCGGACTGCTGCTCAAGACGCATTACGAAAAAGTCGGCGTGGGCGGCAATATCGGCGTACCTCTTTCTGAGGAAGCCCTGCGCATTGGCAAAGGCGGCTGCATCGCAGCGGAAATCTCAAGTTATCAGATGGAAGCGACGGAACATTTTCATCCGCACGTTGCGGCTGTACTCAATGTGACGCCGGACCATATCGTGCGCCACGGCTCGATGGATGTCTATCAGGCAATGAAGGAGCGCCTTTTTCGCGAGCAGACGAAAGAAGATTATCTCGTGCTCAATTACGACGATGAACGCACGCGTTCCATGAAAGAGCGTGCGCATTCTACAGTCTGCTATTTCAGCCGCCGCGAAGAACTCCCAGAAGGTGTCTTTGTCCGCGGCAGCGTCAAAGACGGCATGATCGTGATTCGCTGGGCCGGACAGGAATATGAGGTCTGCCGCACGAATGAACTCGGCATTAAGGGGCCGCACAATGTTGAAAATGCTCTGGCAGCCATTGCTTCGGCGTTTTTCGCTGGCTGTGAACCGGAAAAAATGGTACCGGTGCTCAAAGAATTCCGCGGTGTTGAACACCGCATTGAGTATGTGACGACCATCAACGGCGTGCCGTATTACAACGATTCCAAGGCGACAAATACGGATTCTGCCATCAAGGCCCTTGAGACATTCGATGGTCACATCATCCTGCTGGCGGGCGGCGATGATAAGATGACGGATTTGACGGATTTCATGAAGCTGGTCAAAGAGCGCGTGTCGGAGCTTATTCTCATCGGCCGGGCAGCAGAGCGCTTTTATGAAGCGGCGGTCCAGAACGGTTTCCCTGAGGAGCACATTTACGCTGCAGGGTATTCTATGCCGCGTGCCGTTGAAATGGCACATGCTTTGGCGCAGGCGCCGGACGTCGTGCTGCTTTCTCCGGCCTGCGCAAGTTTTGATATGTACCACAATATGGCAGAGCGCGGCCGCGATTTCAAGCGTCTCGTGCGTGAATTTGAAAAACAGAAGTGACGAAGGATAGGAGGAGTCAAGTCTTGAATATCATCGTTTCCGGCGGTGGCACGGGCGGGCATATCTATCCGGCCATCACCATCATAAGGACCATTCAGCAGAAAGTACCAGACGCAAAGTTCCTTTATGTCGGTACGAAACGCGGCTTGGAAGCCGATATTATCCCGAAGGAAGGTCTGCCTTTTACAACAGTGGACATTCAGGGATTTGAGCGTCACCTGACACCGGATAATATCCTGCGTGCGGGACGCGCGATGGTTGGCGTAGCGAAGGCGACGCGCATTGTCCATAAATTCCAGCCGGACGTTGTCATTGGTACGGGCGGCTACGTCTGCGGTCCAATTCTTTTGGCTGCCAGCCTCATGCACATCCCGACGCTCATTCAGGAGCAGAATGTTGTGCCGGGCATCACGAATAAGATTCTTTCCAAATTTGTCACGAAGATTGCAGCAGGCACGGAAGAAGCCATGAAGCATTTTCCAGCGGACAAGGTTGTCTTCACGGGCAATCCGATTCGCAGCGAGGTGCTTTCGGCGCAGCGTGAGGACGGCGCGGCGGCTTTTGGCTTTGACCCGAAGAAAAAGACCGTGCTGGTTTCGGGCGGCAGCCGCGGTGCGCGTGCCATCAATCAGGCCATGATCGGTGTATTGAAGCACGCAGCGGACTATCCGGAGGTCCAGTTTTTGCACGTGACAGGCAAGCGCGGCTACCAAAATGTCCTGGAAGCCTTAGCAAAAGAGGGCGTGGAACTTTCGAAATGTCCGCATATCCTGGTAAAACCGTACCTTTATAATATGCCTCAGGCCATGGCAATGGCCGATTTGGCGATTTTCCGCGCCGGCGCGACGGGGCTGGCAGAGCTCACGGCACGAGGGATTCCTTCTATCCTGATTCCCTATCCATATGCGGCGGAGAATCATCAGGAACACAATGCAAAAGCCCTGCAGGACGCCGGTGCAGCCCGCATGATTCTCGACCGGGATTTGACAGCAGAATCTTTGAATGCGGTTCTGGCAGAGCTTTTGAGCGAACCGGATAAACTGCAGGCCATGGCCAAGGCCAGCAGGAAAATGGGAAGGCCGCAGGCTGCCAGCGACATTGCAGATATTGTTCTCGAGATTGCCAAAGGGTAACAGAGTGGCACAAATATAAAATGAAAATGGAAAAATAGGAAAGGTGATTGGAGTGCATAAAGAGCTCAAAGAGCTGAAAGGCATCAAGAAAATTCATTTCGTAGGCATTGGCGGCGCTGGCATGAGCCCGCTGGCCAAGATGATGGTCGAGCTCGGCTATGAGGTATCCGGCTCGGACCGCGGGGATTCCGGTATCATTGAGAAACTGCGTCAGATGGGCGCAAAAATCACGCTCGGCGGACAAAAAGCGGAAAATGTGCGCGGCGTTGACGCCATCGTCGTTTCTACGGCCATTCCGTTTGACAATCCGGAAGTCCTGGCAGCTAAAGATCTCGGCATCACGAAACTGCACCGTTCGGATATCAATGCAGCCCTTGTCAATGAATACAAGGGCATCGCGGTAGCAGGTGCACATGGCAAGACGACGACGACTTCGATGCTCGGCGTAGCTTTGACGCATGCCGGTGTTTCCCCGTCCGTCGTTGTCGGCGGTGAAGTGCCGGACCTCGGCACGAATGCCGTGCTCGGCAAGAGCGATTACCTTGTTTCGGAAGCCGATGAAAGCGACGGTTCTTTCCTCAAACTGCACCCGCATATTGCCGTCGTGACCAATGTCGAAGACGACCATATGGATCATTACGGTACGATGGAAAACATCATCAAGGCCTTCACGCAGTTTATCCAGAATGTCGATAAGGAGACAGGGTATGCTGTCATCTGCTTCGATAATGAGAACCTGCGCAATATGGCTAAAAATCTTGACCGCAAATACATCACCTACGCCATCGACCATGAGGCGGATTACCGCGCGAAAAATGTCACGCACAGCGGTACGGGCATTTCCTTTGATGTCTTCCATGGAGACGCTGAACTCGGTCATGTCGACCTCAACATTCCGGGGCGCCACAATGTGCTCGATGCCATGGCCTGCATTGTTACAGGACTTTCTCTCGGCGTAAGCTTCGAGAAGATGGCTGCGGGCCTTGCAGCCTTCCACGGTGCAAAGCGCCGCTTCCAGACAAAAGGGCGCGAAAACGGTGTCTGGATTGTTGATGATTACGCGCATCATCCGACAGAAATTGCGGCAACGCTCAAGGCTGCCAAGGAGACGAAGCCAAAGCGTCTGATCTGTGTGTTCCAGCCGCACCGCTATTCGCGCACGCAGCTTCTGCATGAGGAATTTGGCAAGGCATTTGTCTCGGCCGATGTCCTCGTACTCACGGACGTTTATGCTGCTGGCGAGGCTCCAATCCCAGGCATCAGCGGCCAGACGATTGTCGATGAAGTCACGCGCCAGTCCGGCCAGCACGTCGTTTATGAGCCAAAGCGTGAAAAACTGGCAGCGTACCTCAAGGATTTTGTACAGCCAGGGGACCTCGTCATCACGATGGGGGCAGGAGATATCTACAAGACGGGTGAAGAACTTGTCAGCCTGCTGCAGAATCAGTAAAATAGAATCGCAGAGTCTCATTCGCTATCATAAAGGAGAATTTTCAGAATGAATCAGGATAAGATCGTCGTAGTCATGGGTGGCCCTTCCACAGAAGCCGCAATCTCCCGTCAGACGGGCAATGCCATTTTGAAGGCGCTGCAGTCGAAAGGCTATAATGCGGAAGGCATGGAGCTCAATCCACCGACCTTTGCCGAAGATATTAAGAAGAGCGGCTGTGCCATCGTCTTCAATGCCCTTCATGGCAAGTTTGGTGAGGATGGTGTCCTGCAGGGTACTCTCGATATGCTCGGCATCCCTTATACGGGTTCTGGCGTTCTTGCTGCAGCTGTCACGATGGATAAAGCCGCTTCAAAGCGCGTCTTTGTCGCAGAAGGCATCTCGACGCCGCGTTCCCATACATATCATCGTTTTGAAATGAAACGTGACCTCGCCGCTGAAATCGAAAAAGGATTTTCGCTGCCAGTCGTCGTCAAAGCTGCTTCACAGGGCTCGAGCATTGGTGTTTACATCGTGGAAACGAAGGATGCCCTTCAGGATGCCTTGAAAGAGGCTTTCTCGTACAATGATGAGGTCCTCGTGGAAGAATTTATCCGCGGCAAAGAACTGACTGTTGCAGTATGGGGCAATGAAGAAAAGAAGGAAGCTTTTCCTATTATCGAAATCACGACGACTTCCGGCCGTTACGACTATGAGAGCAAATACACAAAAGGTGCTTCCACTCATATCATTCCGGCCCGTGTTTCGGATGAAAAGACGAAGGAAATTCAGGACCTTGCCATCAAGACATTTACGGCCTGCGGCTGCCGCGGTGTCGCACGCGTTGACATGATGCTCAGCGAGAATGGCACGCCGTACGTCATAGAAGTCAATTCTGTACCGGGCATGACAGAGCTCTCGCTGGTACCGGATGCCGGACGTGCTATGGGGGTAGAATTCCCCGAGCTATGCGAACGCATTCTCGAGATGGCAGGTTTCAAGAAGTAAGAACAAGCTGAGAGAAGCATTTTCATTTTTTGCGCCGGACTTTTCTGTGTCCGGCGCTTTTCCATACAGGGGGATGCACTTTGAAGGAACAAGAGCAAAAAAAACATCGCAGCGGCAGGCGGCTTTTCAAGGGGTTCCTGTTCCTGGCTGCCTGCGGACTCATCATGGCCGTAGTCGTCTATACGCCAATTTTTACACTCAAGCATGTCGATGTCAGCGGCACGACATATCTGACACAGGACCAGATTTGTGAAATCGGTCGAATTCATACAGGAGAGCCATTGTTTCAGCTGCAGACAGATGCTGTGGCCCAGAACCTCATGCATGATCTGCGTATTGAATCCGCTGTCGTAAGACGGCAGCTGCCGGACAGACTGGAAATTGAGGTGACGGAACGGAAGCCTGTAGCCACTGTGGCCTGTGATTATGGCTATCTTGACCTTGATCATACAGGAAAGGTACTTGCCGCTTACCGTGCACTGCACAGCGTTCCCATTCCCCTGATTACAGGCACACAGGTCTCAGGACTTTATCTTGGTGATGATGTGGATGACGAAAACATTAAAAAAGTTCTTTATTTCCTGAGTCAGATTGACCTGGAGGCCTTGAATCAGATTTCTGAAGTCAATATAGCCAATCCGGATGCGGTCACTGCCTATGCGAACAGCTCTGTGCAAATCCGTCTGGGAAAACTTGATCGTCTGGATGAAAAAGCACAGCTCACGGCTGATTTTGTCAAATCTTTGAAGACGAGCAAGCATGCCATTGATTATGTTGATTTCAGCTATGAAGCGCCATTCATCAAATTAAAGGGATTTGATCCGAATGCTGACGATAAAGAGGCGGCGAAATCATGAGAGGCGTAAGATTGTCAGGCAGCACGAAGTGTTGTAAAATCAAGATAAAGAAATTTTCACTTTACCTATGGTATTCGGTATAAAATGATGGTAAACTGATAGAGGTATCTTGTGCAAAGATATCTTTAGTATAAGAAATGGACATTGGACTTTTCGGATGTCGAACTATATATTCTCGTGATGGGGGTTAAGGCAGTGTTTGAACTTGATGATAATGGGCTCGATCAATTGGCCAAAATAAAAGTAATCGGTGTAGGCGGCGGCGGCAGCAATGCTGTTAACCGCATGATCAATCTTGGACTGCAGGGCGTGGAGTTCATTGCTGTCAATACGGATGCACAGGCGCTTTTGAAATCCCTGGCTCCGAAGCGCATGCAGATCGGCGAGAAGCTGACGCGCGGCCTCGGTGCCGGTGCACAGCCGGAAATCGGCCAGAAGGCTGCAGAAGAGAGCCGCGATGACATCCTCGACACGCTGCGCGGGGCTGACATGGTCTTTGTCACGGCTGGCATGGGCGGCGGCACTGGCACTGGTGCTGCTCCTGTCGTAGCGGAATGTGCACGTGAGATTGGCGCGCTGACGGTAGGCGTCGTGACGCGTCCGTTCTCTTTTGAGGGCATGAAGCGCCGCCGCAATGCAGAACTGGGAATTGAAAATCTCAAAAAACACGTGGATACCATTATCACGATTCCGAATGACCGTCTCATGCAGGTGGTTGACAAGAAGACGCCGATTACGCAGGCCTTCAGCATCGCCGATGATGTCCTGCGTCAGGGTGTCAAGGGTATTTCGGACCTCATTGCCCTGCCAGGCCTCATCAACCTCGACTTTGCTGATGTCAAGAGTATCATGAGCAACGCTGGTTCAGCTCTCATGGGCATTGGTGAAGCTTCCGGTGAAAATGCAGCCGTCGAAGCTGCCAAGGCAGCCATTGCTTCGCCGCTTCTTGAAACGAGCATTGACGGTGCACGCGGTGTTTTGCTCAATGTTACGGGTGCTGAGGAGAATCTCAGCATGTTTGAAGTCACGGAAGCTTCTGAGGCCATCGAGAAAGCAGCAGATTCGCAGGCGAATATCATCTGGGGTGCATCCATTGATGATTCCATGGGGGATACAGTACGCGTAACGGTCATCGCTACGGGCTTTGACGCACCGGAAGAGACTGTAGGGGTACCAGATGCCAAGGCACAGGCTCCGGCGCAGCCACAGGCCGCTCAGACGCAGCAGAATGCGGCACAGCCGGCTGCCCAGCAGGATAATTCTGCTTCGATTGGCACCACTGTCGGCACGGACAGCTTTATCGATATCCCTGTCTGGATGCGCAGAAAATAAAAATCAAATAAAGTATTGACAAGTGCGTAAATAGCCTATATAATAAATACTGTTCTTAACGCACTTGTTAAGACATGGGTAGGTGCCCGAGTGGTTAAAGGGAACAGACTGTAAATCTGTCATCTTCGGATTACGATGGTTCGAATCCATCCCTGCCCACCATTTTTATGGCGGCATAGCTCAGTTGGCTAGAGCATGCGGTTCATACCCGCAGTGTCCGGAGTTCAAATCTCTGTGCCGCCACCAAATCGCTAATAAAAACGCATCGATTATTCGATGCGTTTTTTTATTTTTATGAATCGCGGGCATAAAGTTTTTTATAAAATGGTGTTGACAAAAGACACAAAATCCTGTAATATAATACAAGTCGCCGCAAGACATCGGCCGATATGAAAAAGATGAGAACGAAGCTCCTTGATCGGAAGCCGCTCGTCGCTGTCATACAGCCGACAATCTTCAAAATGAAAAAGAAAAAAGTTCTTGACAGAATGAAGAAGCTGCGATACAATAAATAAGTCGCTTGAAGCGAGAATGCTTCGAAAGACCAAGTTGTTCTTTGAAAACTAAAC
>NZ_JBJEXT010000057.1:0-5672 GCF_051886055.1 Mitsuokella apri
TTGCCGGCATACGTATGGCTGTGCAGGAAAGCGCGGCCTTGCCCGTAGTCGGCGTAAAACGCATCGTAGATTTCTTCGCTGACGCAGGTGACGGACATCGGCAGATAGCCGCCTGTCAGGCCTTTTGAAAGACAGAGAATGTCCGGACTGACGTCAGCCTGCTCACAGGCGAACATCGTGCCCGTGCGGCCAAAGCCCGTGGCAATCTCGTCAAAAATCAATTTGACATCATGGGCATCACAGAGACGGCGAAGCTTTTTCAGGTAGAGCGGAGGATAAATGCGCATGCCGGCACTGCCCTGCAGCAGCGGCTCGACAATCATCGCTGCCGTTTCTTCAGCATGGGCGGCAAAGGCTTTTTCGGCATGGATGAAGCATTCGCATTGACAGGATTCACGCGTCTTTCCGTATGGACAGCGGTAACAGTCGGGGGCTTTGATATGGATATTGTCCATCATCATGGGCTGGTAGAGTTTGGCATAAAGGTCCATGCTGCCGACCGAAAGGGCCCCAATCGTTTCGCCGTGATAGCCGTCTGAGAGGCACATGAAGCGTTTTTTCTCAGGCTTGCCGCCCTGCTGATAGAATTGGAAGCACATCTTCAGGGCACATTCGACAGAAGCAGATCCGTTGTCGTTGAAATGAAATTTCCTGTTTTTGGCCGGCGTGATTTCCTTGAGTACTTCCGCGAGTTCAATGGCCGGTTTATGGCTGAAATTCGCGAAGATGACATGTTCAAGACGGTCGAGCTGCTCCTTGATAGCCTCATTGATTTCTTTGTTGCAGTGGCCGAACAGATTGGCCCACCAGGAGCTCACGATGTCGAGATATTTTTTGCCGTGAATATCGTAAAGCCAGATTCCCTTGGCATGGTCAACGATGATGGGCGGCAGTGTTTCGTAGTCTTTCATTTGGGAGCAGGGATGCCATATGAGGTCAAGGTCGCGCTGCTCGTAAGATTTACAGGTATGCATCGATCGTTCCTTTTCGTCAGGTGTAGAGATATTTCAGTACGTCGGCGTCTATATCTAAGCTGCTGTCACCATCTTTTACAAAAGCGAGGATAGCGACACCGGTCATTTCGGCAATCATCCTGGCGTTGTCGTCCTGCATGATGTCCCCCGGAATATAGTGGTTGAAGATAATGCCGCGAATCGGGATATGACGGGCGTTTAGGTGCTCAATCGTCAGCACAGTGCTGTTGATGGTGCCAAGGCCGGCGTCGGCGACGATGAGTACACCGAGATTGAGTCTCTTTACGAGGTCGTCGAGCCCCATGTGCATCGTATCGTCCCAGCGCAGCGGGCAGATGATGCCGCCGCTGCCTTCCATGGTCAGGTAGTCGTATGTTTCTTTCGCCCGCGTAAAGTCGTTTTCGACGCGGTCAAAGTCAATAGGCTGCCGATTGATTTTAGCTGCGAGGTGAGGGGAGACGGCTTCTTTATATACGTAGGAAACGAGATTTTCCTGACGTTCGCCAATCTTAGCGATGCGGTTGACGTAAAGGGCATCGCCGGCCTGCAGGCTGTTCGTATCATCCGGGACGGCGCCGGAAAGAGCCGCTTTGTAATAGCCGGTGCTGAGTCCTGCGTCACGCAGTTTCTTGACAATCAGGGCGGTCACATAGGTTTTGCCGACATCGGTACCCGTGCCTGTGATAAAAAGTGTTTTGCCCATAATCAGTCAGCCTCCTTGATAGCAGATGCTGCAGCTGTCGATGCCTGCGCTGCGTTGAGCCAGAGTCCTGCGCGGTAACAGCGCAGACCGAGACCGGCCGCGGCCATGCAGAGCAGGAAATCCGGGCCTGCCTGCAGGATGCCGCAGTAAAAAATCGCGGCCCAGAGGGCAATCGGCGCGTCGATGACGTAATTTGAGACGAGATAAAACCAGCTGATGCCGATGAGGTAGACAATGACCATGCCGCCGAAATTCACGGCCAGCAGGCTGCGGAAAGAGATATGTTTTAAGCTGTGGGCAAATTTACCGCAGAACCACGCCTGCAGGATAAAACCGAGGAGATAGCCGAACGTCGGCTGCAGCAGGTAGGCAGGGCCGCCGCCCGAGGCAAAGACCGGCACGCCGAGAAGTCCCAAAAGGACGTAAGCCCCGACGGCGATGGCGCCAAGGCGCGCGCCGAGCATGAGCCCTGCGAGCAGCGTGAACAGGAACTGCAAAGTATAGACATCCGTGCCCACGGGAATGCGGATGAAGGTACCAATGGTAATCAAGGCAATGAAGAGGGCGCAGAGCACCAATTCGCGAAGCGGTAGTCTTTTCATGAATAAATCCTCCTGATACTATGATATTCATGGTTAATAGGATACCCCTTTACTGGTTTACTGTCAACTTTAAATAAATATATAGTTAACAATAGGGGCAAAAAAAGGGTATACGGCCCCTTTCCCCATAGAATGGTGCAACATTCATTTATGCGGCTTGTCTCATCTTTTGCTTTTTGTTGTAGTATGTATACAGGTTGTGCCCTATCGAAACCAAGAAAATCTCTGTGCGGACGGCAATACTGCCTCTCCGCACTATTTTCCTGTACCAACGGTCCGTCTTCAGGATGCCAAACGTCCCTTTTGCTTGAATCGAACGGTTCATCCGTAGCAGCGCGCCCTGGATGCTGTTCAGGTTTTCCACGACTTCTTGGTGCATGGCAGTCAGTTCTCGGTTCATCCGGACGGTTCCGTTCCCGTCTGTCCGCTTGCAGTCTGGTGCATAGGGACAGCCAGTACAGTCCTCGCATTGGTAGACTTCTTCCTGGCGGCCCAAATGGGGTCCTCTTACATGCTGGCGATAGAAGAAACGGAATGCCCGTTCATTGGGGCAACGCAGCGTGCCAGTCTCATCAATATGGAAGTTCACGGCTCGGTAGGGATTGTACTCTTTCAGCTTGTTTGTATATTCCTGGAGTCGCTCGTAATGCCGCTGCTGCGGGCTCTTGTGGTGCCCACGTCCATGGACGAAATCTGCTTCATCGAGCTTCCAGAAGGCCGTGTACTGCTTTAGCACCTCGGTCAGATATTCTGGGACATACTCTGTGTTCGTAGGGATGGCAATGCCGCTAGGAACCAGCTCTACATTGATTTCCTTGAATAACGCGGTTATCTTTGCGGAGAAACGGTACCGGGATTTCTCCGTCGCCTTCTTCCACACCCATTGATATTTATTCGCATTTGCTTCGAATTTTGAACCGTCAATGTATAGGTGGTTGAGATCGACATGCTCTTCTGCAAATATCTTACGGTTAAGGTCGCAGAACAATTCTTCCACGGATGGCTGGAGTACATCGTAAATGAAATAGCCAAAAGAATGATACGTGGGAATGTTTTCCATAGTGGGATATAGAGAATTTTACTACAAAAAGTGCCGCATGCTCAATGAGCATGCGGCACTTTGCTTTTTAGAGGCCTGTTATTTCACAGCCCCTTTTATTTGGCTTATTCATTGTAATGTGTAGGCTGGCCTGTTGATGGTGATCAGGGATTTTCTAAGTCACCGTCGTGGTAGAGGAAGTCAAGGTAGGGGATGGCGGCGAGATATTCCGTTCTGGCGGGGATCCAGCTGTCGGTGTAGAGGATATCGGCCTCTTCGAGGACTTTGCGCTGTGGGTCGTAGCGGACGGCGAAACTCGGGAAGAGCAAGTTGGCGAGGCCGTCCTCGGTATCGGCCAGCGAGCAGTAGAGCATGCCATCGATGCGCTTCATGTTGAGCTTATCGGTGTAGAGCGGCGGGTCGAGCAGAGGGATTGGGCCCCAGCCCGGCTGCTTGAGATGAGCGTACTCGGGCAGCTGCAGCTGCTTGCAGACCAGGCGGCGATAGTAGTCGTCAGTGGAATAGGTAGCAATCGGCAGCATGGTCGTGCGCGCGTTTTTGAACTTCAACTCGACGGTCTGGAACGGTTTCTCGGTGATCTTTGTGATCTTGTAGATGCGTTCGGTATTATCCGGATAGGAGAGCTCGACGTGGAACGCATAGAGCTGATCATCGTCCACGGCTCTTGTGAACCGGTTGTAGCGGATCAGGCCCGTCGCCTTGTCGTAGCTCACGCTGTCGACATCGTAGCCTACGTCACAGACCTTCTTGAGCAGGGAGCTGTTTTGGGCAAATTTCTGGAAGTAAGCCGTGCCGTATGGCAGCTCGCCTGTCTTGCCCTGGCTGTGCTTGAGGCCTTCGATGACGGCCTTGAGCTCCCTGTTTTCGCCCTCGATGTTGATCTGCTGGATGGCCTGGTTGAGGTCGACCTGGTCGAGCTGAATGTAGGCTGTCAGATGGCAGGTGACGAGCGTGTAGCCGTCGTTTGTCTTGCTCATTGCATACGACTCGTTCTGGACGGCGAGGATGTTGCCAGAGATGGATTGAATCTCATCTTCAGTAAGAACCTGATTGTGTGTCTTGGAATAACTCTGGACAAAGACGCCGGCCTTCTCGGTTGCCAGGCGCAGGGCGTCCTTGTGCGCTTCTTCGCGGGCCTTCTTGAGCCCCGCCTCCGAGATGTCATCCGTCAGATAGCTGCCCGTCACCTCAACAGTCTCGATATGGGCATTGCCGTGCCATTCGGCATAGGCAGGCGCTGCTGCTACGAGCACGGGCACCATGGCCAGTGCTCCGAATTTCTGAAAAACCATACAATCGCCTCATTTCTCATCGCGCAGGTTACGGCATGTGTTGCCGCAGTACACTCATATATTCTACTCCCTATTGTAGCGCAAATGGGGGCAATGGTAAAAGACTTATTCGAATTTTGCGTATCGCTCAGCTCTGGCTCATGGCGACAAAAATCCCGGCGCATAAAAGAGCCCCGGCCTGCTGGACCGGGGCTCTTTTATGCGCGTGAAATATCAGTGATGGAACAGGCGAATGTGCGTCATGGCCATCGTCATGTTGTATTTATCGGCCGTCTCGATGACATTGTCATCGCGGATGGAGCCGCCCGTCTGGGCAACGTAGGTTACGCCGCTCTTGTGGGCGCGCTCGATATTGTCGCCGAACGGGAAGAAGGCATCCGAGCCAAGGGAGACGCCCGTCTCTTTCTTGAGCCAGGCTTTCTTTTCTTCGCGCGTGAAGACCGGCGGTTTTTCCGTGAAGACGCGTTTCCAGTCATCGGTCTCGAGCAGGTCTTCCCATTCTTCGCCGATGTAGACGTCGATGGCGTTGTCGCGGTCCGGACGGCGCACTTCCGGTTTGAACGGGAGGTTCAGGACCTGCGGGCTCTGGCGCAGGAACCAGTTGTCGGCTTTCGTGCCGGCGAGGCGCGTGCAGTGAACGCGGCTTTGCTGACCGGCGCCGATGCCGATGGCCTGGCCGTCCTTCGTGTAGCAGACGGAGTTGGACTGCGTGTACTTGAGCGTAATCAGGGCAATCAGCAGGTCGCGCTTCGCGCTTTCGGGCAGGTCGTGGTTCTTCGTCGCAATATCCTTGAGGCAGTCTTCCGTAATCTTGACATCGTTGCGCTTCTGTTCAAACGTGACGCCGAAGACCTGTTTGCGTTCAAATTCTTCCGGCTCATACGAAGGGTCCATCTGCAGAATCAGGTATGTGCCCTTGCGTTTTGATTTGAGGATTTCGAGAGCCTCCGGCGAATACGACGGAGCGATGATGCCGTCGGAAACTTCGCGTTTGAGGAACGAAGCCGTCTGGGCATCGCATTCATCGGACAGGGCGACGAA
>NZ_JBJEXT010000058.1:0-5461 GCF_051886055.1 Mitsuokella apri
CAATGAGCTGCGTCTGGTGATTTTGGCAAAAATGCTCAAAATATTCGTAGCCAAATCGAATAAAACGGTCCTTATACGTCACGTAAATCGTACCAACTTCGTTGCGGTCTACGGCTTCTAATAGGTCAAGCCATTTCTTGCGCTTGTAGTTCAGCCCGCTGCCAAAATCCTCAATAATCTCATCCAGGATAACACCTTTGCCATTGGCGTAGGCTTGGATAAAATGGATTTGATTCTTCAAATCATCTTTTTGGCTGCGTGTAGAAACACGGGCGTAAGCCACCGTTTTACGATGACTCACAACGGATTCACCAATATAATCGAGATACTGCTCTTCGGTGTAATAACGTCTGCCTGTCGGGGTTCGATAAGCAGGAAGTTTTTGCCTGCGGTCCCACTCCTGAAGGGTTCGGACGGTTACACCTAATTTTTCCGCCATTTCCTTTGGTTTGTATACTGCCATAATATTCACCTTCTATCTGTCAGCTTATCCTGCTATGAACATTATAGCATTAATATCTATTTTATTCTATTTTTTCACTAATCATTCAATTTCTCCATATTGAAAATACACGTCATTCATCTTTTCTACCTATTATAACGCCGTGCCCTTTTTCGGCACAAAGAATGAATTGAGATCTACGCCTTCCATTTTGAGAAGTGCCTGCTTGCGGGCAAGGCCGCCGGCATAGCCCGTGAGACTGCCATTTGTCCCGACGACGCGGTGACAGGGAATCATCAGAGTAATCGGATTATGCCCGACGGCACCGCCGACAGCCTGCGCGGACATTTTGGCAAGGCCTTTTTCTTTGGCAATCCGCGCCGCGATTTCTCCATATGTCATCGTACTGCCGTACGGAATGGTCCGCATGATATTGCAGACTTCCTGACGAAATGGGGTGGAGTCACAGCGCAGCGGCGGCATAAAATCAGGCTCATGGCCGGAACAATAAATATCGAGCCATCGTCTGGCCTCCTGCAGCAGCGCAGTGTCCTTTTGCTCAATCGAATCTTTTGTATGCGGCAGGATGTCGGCAAAATACTTTTGCCCGGCAAACCAAAGTCCGATAATCGCCGTATCATCACAGGCAATCGTGATTTCGCCAAGCGGTGAAGCGTATGTTGAAGTGTAAATCATGCAGCATTTCTCCTTTGCTTACAGGATATCATAATCAGCAGATATATTCTTTTCATTTTTGGAAATCCAATTTTGCCTGCCCAGCATGATTTTGCTGTGCTCCGCGAAAAAGTCCAGTACTGGACTTTTTCATGAATCACGAACCTGTTGCTATAATCACGGAAATCGTATCGTATTTTTCGTATACTATGACTGTAAACAAAAACAAACGCAAAATACAAACACGAAACAAAGCGCATAGAAAAAGGAGCGATACGATATGATTACGAAAGATATGACTCTGGCACAGGTGGTAAAGGATCATCCGAACACGATTGGTTTCCTTAATAATCTGCACCTCGACTACTGCTGCGGCGGCCACGACGCTATCGCGATTGCCATCAAGGAAAAGGGCATGGACGTCGACAAGTTCCTCAAAGAGCTCAATGAAGTCGCAGCCCGTCCGACGGCGCATGCCGATGTTCACGAAGATATTGACTCCTTCAAGGAACTTTCCGTCAACGACATGCTCGACGACCTCGAAGCGACGCACCATGTCACGGACCGTCAGCTCATGGCCGAGACGGAAGAGCTGCTCAATAAAATCCTCATCGTCCATTACCCGCACCACGGCGAGATGCTCACGAAGCTGCATCACCTCTATGCAGGGCTCAAGGCCGAGCTGGAAGAGCACTTCGCCAAAGAAGAGCGCCTGGTCTTCCCGCTGATGCGCCAGAATCCGCATCCGGACAAGGTGACGCTCGATTATGTCAAATCTCTCGAAGATGAGCACACGGGGGCCGGCGATATTATCAAGGAAATCTATCAGCTCACGGACAACTTTACGCCGCCGGCTGACGCCTGCCCGACCTTCCAGCGCACGTATCAGGTCATGGAGAGCCTGTTCGATGATATCTTCATCCACATCTTCAAAGAAAACTCCATCGCCTTCCCGGAATATGCAGAGCAGGAATAAAAGTAAGAGAACTTGAAAGGACGTGACCATATCATGGCAGAAGTAAAAAATCAGCAGAACGAACAGAACTCGTGTGCCTACTGCGGCGCAGAGGAGACGGCTCAGCAGGACGAGCTCCTCTATGAATGCAGCAACTGCGGCACGCTCTACTGTGATACCTGCGGCGAGGGCAAGGGCTGCCCAAACTGCGGCGCGCCCTTGAGCCAGGCCCATCCGATTGAGCCCATGGGTATGAGCAGCTGGAATCCGAATAACGGCTGATGACATAGATAGATAAAAGCAAACCACCCTTCCCACAAAAAGGCAGAAGTACTCACGGTCCGTGAGTCTTCTGCCTTTTTTGCCGCATCCAAAACGATCAAATCAGGATGCCCTGAAGATGGTCGATTTCGTGCTGGATAATCTGCGCTGGAAAGCCATTGAAAGTCAATTTTTGTTTTTGGAAATCCATATCTTGGAATTCGACTTCGATTTTTTTGTAGCGCTGTGTGTTGCGCTGGCCGGTGAGCGAAAGACAGCCTTCTGCCGTTTTATAAGGACCTTTTTGTTTCGTGATTTTGGGATTGAACATGACCATGTTTACCGGTCCCAGATTGACCGCGATGATACATTTTACCACGCCAATCATATTCGCGGCCATGCCGACGCATTCATCGGCATGGGACTTGAGCGTGTCAAGAAGGTCCATGGCAATCGGCTTGTCGAGCGGCGTGGCTGGTATGGATTTTTGTTGCAGGAAAAATGTATCCCGCATGATTTCTCGAATCATAAATTTCCCTCCGTGTTTTCCTGACAAAGTGCCAAGGTATTTTTGTCTAACTTTCCTGCAAAGAATTTATCAAGCACAGCTCGGAACACAGGCTCATCGGGCGCGGCAAGGTGGAAGATTGTCATCGATGAATGAAGTTTCATGTCGTCTGGGTATCCCATGACTTCTGTCGCGTCATTTGCCTGCAAAGACAAAAGCGCTTTGCTGATTTCCAGCAGTCGTTTCCTCAAAATATCATTATCAAGATAAGCTTTCGCTTCGCCAATACCATCAAGCCCGTAGAAATCGGACATTGCACTCATACCAAGTCCTTTGACTTGTGGGAAAATGTACCAAATCCAATGCGAACGCTTATGGCCGGCTCTAATTTCCGCAAGAGCAGTATCGTAATCATTTTCCTGTGCTTTTAAAAAGCGTGTTAAATCATATATCATGATGGATTCCTCTCTATGCTGACTGTTAATCGTAAAAAAATCAATCAATAAACTGTCGTCACGCAAATAAATGCGCTATAAATTCATTATATCGCGGGGAACGTTTTATTGGTAGGTAAAAAAATAACAGGGACATGCTGCCAAGTTAGCGGCATGCCCCTGCGTCTTGTCAGGCCGAAAAGTCATCCAGTCTGCGAAGTGCCTGCTGACCTTTCTCGAGCTCGCAGATGAGCTTCGGGGACGGATTTAGGCTTTCTTCGGCCTTGCGCTGGAGTTTGTGGATTTCATTCCGGACGCGCTGGCGCAGCACGGCAATTTCGCCACGCAGCTGCTCGTTCTCGGCCTGCAGGTCGCGGATTTTGCGGCAGTGGCGGCAGGGAAGCAGTTTCTCTGGGGCCCGCCGTTCGACGATGCCCCAGATGAGCGTGAAACCGAAGTCCGTGGCCCATTCCCAGGCTTTTTGCCAGAGGACGCGGCGTTCATCAATCGGGACACGGCGCCGCAGGCCGAGAATTTCGCGCAGGACCCAGCGCAGGGAATTGACATCCCAGTAGGAAAGATACATTGTCTGGCCTTTTCGGCCGCAGCAGCGGTACTTGTCCTGCAGGAGTTCCCTGCGTATGGAGTCGAGTTCGTCGTTTTTCCAGCCTGCATCATGCAGGACACAGAGCATGTAGGTTTCGGGGAAGTATTTGCCGTACACATCGTTTGTGCAGATGCGGCGGTGTTCGATATCGGTGACGCGGTAGTAACACGTGCCATCCGGCAGGAAGCGCTGCTGGAGCAGCTCCCAAAAGTACGTATTGGCGAAGGCCTCCGGATATTCCTGAAGGACTTCCAGCGTCAGGACCTGCCAGCCATCCGACAGGGCCTCGACACTGCGGTTTGTGACGTTGGACTGAAGTGTTGTGGCGATTTCTGAGAGCGGCCCACGGCTTTTTCCTGACACGTCAGGATGACGGCGAAGCCAGTCAAAAAGCTCGCCGCGCCAAGCCGTGATGCGGTGCAAGAGGCGCGTCAAGCGCAGGACTTCAGCCTTTGGCCCTTCCATTTTGAAGGTGATGTGATAGATGCGGTTCATGAAGATTCCTCCTTAAAATAGACAACCTGTATAGATTTTTAGCAAAGGTGCAAAGCCTCAAAGGATAAGGATGAGGGATGAGGCTTTGTGCCTTCGGAATACTTTAATCCTGCCGGCCAGCCTGCTGCAGCTCCTCAAGCAGCCGTTCAAGAGCGCTGCGCTGCTCTTCAAGCCGGAAGTTTTCTTCCCAAAGCGAGGAACGCTGCAGGCAGTCATCACAGGGACTTTCCTGCTGCCGTAGGCGCCTGATGGGTTCCCAGAGAAGGGAAAGTCCCTGCTTTTGCCATTCCTTTGCCTTGTGCTCCATGATTTTGGGCACATCGACATAGGCTTTTGGCGAAAGCCTGAGGACCCTTCGCAGCAGCTCTGCAAGTTCCCTTGTCGTCCAGTAGGAGATGTAATCCTGACGCTCGGCCGGCCATTCGCGGTAAAACTGCGGCTTTGCAATTTCACTGCGCAGGCGGTCGAGCTCAGGCGTATGCGATTGTTTGTCTCCTTGGAGACAGAGAACATAATCATGGGGGAAGTATCTTTTGCAGATGTCGTTGGTGTAAACATCGCTGCCCCAGATGTCTTCGGTGTAATACCAGATTTCCGCGTCCGGCACGTAACGCTCGGTGAGCTCGTACCACGGCCAGACGATGGGGCCGTTGTGCGTTTCCGTCCAAAATGTCAGCAGGCTCTGTCCGTCCGGCAACTCCTGCAGGTCCTGCTCGTCGATGTCATGCAGCATCGCGAGGCAGATGAGCTGAATCTGCGACTCGCGGCAGCTGGGGCCATAAATTCTCTCCGGGTCCCACGGATGGCGCCAGTACTGCTCGTAAGAGCCGCGCCAGCGCAGGATGCGGTGGACGATGCGTACGAGCCGGCGCATCCCCTCGGAATTCCCTTTGATCTTATAACAGGTTGTGTAGTCATTTCCCATGCGGAAAGCCTCCTTATATAGATGATGATTTGGCATTTTGAGCAAACAAAAAGACATACTTCGAGCCTGCTCATCGATTCATCTAATTAAACAGGCGGAAGCATGTCCGCATTCTCTATATAAAGTTTTGGAAGCGCATGGTGAATGCCATGCATCTAT
>NZ_JBJEXT010000059.1:0-89623 GCF_051886055.1 Mitsuokella apri
TTTTCTATACGAACAAAGGCATGTTCAAAAAATGCATAAAAATAACCCGCAGCGTTAGGGACTGCTGCGGGTGCGAAAAGGAAAATAGAGAAATGGATCTGTTGCAAAATGAGATCGAACAGTTGATAAAAAAATAAACATCCATAGGTACTCCGAGTTCTGAAACACATTATGCAAAATTTTTTAAGGCCACTGCGGTATATCGATCTGTAATCAAGATATTCATATAACCTGCCTTCAAAGCAGCATGGATTGCCCGAATTTTTTCTTTACCTCCGGCAACCAGAATACGCGTTTCTTTTTTCTTGAATTCGTCCAACTGGATCCCTACCGTCCGGGCATTCAGTTCTTCATCTACGATTTTACCATCATCATCATAGAAACGTGAGCACAGGTCTCCAGCAGCTTTCTGACTGAGCAGTTCCCTATCCTTTTCATTAATATAATAGCCTAAGTGGAACAGGATAGATTCATTGGAAGCTGTTCCTACCGTTACAACGGCAATATTTGCTTTCTTGCCCATATCCAGTATATGTTTGACGTACTTATCGTGTTCGACCAGACGCTTTACTTCCATATTGTCGAACATGACTGGGATTGGCAGGAAAACGCCTGTGGTGGAAAATGCAGCGGCGACAAGTGTTACGATTTCATGGGCATACGTATTGGCCTTAGAATAGCTGATGCCCCCCTTTAACTGCACCACTTGTACGCCCTTGACAGGTTTTGATTTTAGATGAAGCGCCATCTGGTATAAGGAAGACCCCCAACCCATGCCGATAATGTCATTGTCTTTGACGGTTTTCCATAAATAGGATGCAGCAGCTTCGCCTATGGCCTTTTTTAGCTCACGGTCATTGTCAAGAGGAGCATTGGCTACGATTGCATCTTTTAAATGATATTTTTTACAAAGTTCACCACTGAGAGATGCCTTTAAATCAATGGGATCAATAATCCTGATCTGCACAAAGCCCTGATCTTTGGCATGCTGCAGCAACCTGGAGACGGATGGTCTTGATATCCCCAATTCATTCGCTATTTTTTGCTGGCTCATATCCGATTCGTAGTATAATCGGGCTGCATCGATGCTCAGCCTGTCTTTATCCCTATCCGGTTCCATATCTGTCATCCCTCTCAAAGAACTTTTTATCATTTTTATTATAACAAAACGCAAGAATTATATTCAATGGAAACCATATATTTTATGAAAAAGACGACATCCTTAAGGCAGGATGCCGTCTTTTTTCTGCGTTCCACTTAAGCGTTTAAGCGTTCAAAAGTTTCAATACCTCTTCCTTTTCAGGATACGATTTTTGCGTACCGCGTTTGGTTACGCTAAGACCTGCAAAGGCACTGGCCGTCTTCATCGCTGCGATGATATCATGATTTTCTACATAGCAGCATGCGAAGCAGCCGATGAAGGCATCTCCCGCGCCGGAGCTGTCTACTGCATTTACTTTAAACGGCTTTACAAGCTGAGTGCCGTTTTCATCTACCAAGAGTGAACCATGCGAGCCCATCGTGACGATAACGTGTTTCAAGCCGCGAGCGGATAACGATTTAGCAGCAGCTTCAATCTCTTCCTGATTGGATACAGGCATACCGGTTAAGATAGCCAATTCTGTTTCGTTTGGCATAAAGAAGTCGCATTGGCATACCTTAGCAATATCCAGTTCCTTTGTGGCCGGAGCAGGATTCAGCAGAACCGGGATATTATGTTTTTTACCGAAATCGATGGCATAATATACGGTCTCAAGGGGGATTTCCAGCTGCAGAATAATCAACTTGCAGGTTTTCAGATCTTCTTCTGCTGCATCGATATCAGCCGGTTTTAAATCATTGTTAGCCCCCTTGATGATCAAGATGCTGTTCTGTCCGTTTTTATCAACGAAAATCGGTGCTACACCACTGGAAACACCAGGAACTTTCTGAACGTATTTGGTGTCGATGCCATTCTTTTTAAAGTTAGCAATGGTATTGTCGGCAAAAAAGTCATCACCGACTTTGGTTACCATCAGAACGTCCGCACCGTATTTTGCAGCGGCGACAGCCTGGTTGGCGCCTTTACCGCCGCAGCCCATTGAAAAGTCTGGAGCTTCTAATGTCTCGCCAAGAACTGGCATACGCGTGATATACGAGGTGAGGTCGACCATGTTCGACCCAATAACAGCAATTTTCATGGGAAATGCATCCTTTCTATGATGCTGGAAATAATCAATGTCTTACTTTAAACCAGTCATAACAGTAAACGTCTTTTTCTCGTTCGGCTGGAGGTAAAGGAGCGTGCCTGCTTTCTTGGCAGCCAGGAATCCTTCCGGACGGCAGGTTGCTGGCAGGACAAAAGCGGCGACCTGCAGATCATCGTTCTTCATAATCCAGCGAGTAGCACTCGTGAAATCCTTCGTCGAGAATTCCGTCTTGAAGCCATAGCCTTTCGGGGAATCAATCTCTACCGTCACATCCGGTGCATACTGATCGATGTGGTCTGCCATGAAGACAATCTCCGGATCATACATGTCTGGCTGGTCGAGGACTTCCATGCTGCGTCCTTCCTTCTGCAGCTTTTTAATTTCTTCGTTATAAGCCAGCCATTTCTCGGTCGGATGAACATGCGACGGAATCGATTCACGCAGTTTGAAAGCTGTTGCCGGGATGTTCGACGAGATGCGTCCCTGATCAACATATGCGTAATTCATATGGCACATGTACTGCAGCGGCATTTCCGTGCAGGTAAGGTTTGTAACTTCCATGTGGATCTTGAAACGCGTAGCATCTTTTGTCAGTGTTACGCTTGGCTCTGCGATGTAATGATAACCGAAGCCCTGGCAATATTCGTACTTGCTGACCAAAGCTACAGAATCTGCAGTGACCTCTAACCAAGCTTCATCCATCGTTGCGCAGGAGAATTCACCATGCATTGGATGCGTATCTTCAGGCCCTGGGCAGCCATTCGCCAGAAGTCCGGAATGGAATGCAAAGCAGCCATAGGTATCAACAATGCATTTTGCAGGTTTCG
This sequence comes from Mitsuokella apri, assembly GCF_051886055.1. NCBI lineage: Bacteria > Bacillati > Bacillota > Negativicutes > Selenomonadales > Selenomonadaceae > Mitsuokella > Mitsuokella apri. The sequence goes on from NZ_JBJEXT010000059.1 coordinate 3,017, forward strand.
GCTGTTTGAAGATATTCTTCAGGCGCAGGCTGATTCCATTAAAAGCAGCGTCCCAAATGATTTGTCCCATGTACGGAAGAAGCTCTACATAGCCTTTGCTGTTCTGGATTTTTACCGATTCAATGCCGGATGGATACCGAAACGATGTAACTTTAAAATCATCATTTTCCAGCAGAGTCTTATGACTATCTGTAAAATAACTATGATTCAGAAAAATCTTTGTAGACATCACTATGGACCTCCTAAATAAACAAGATGCTTAAGAATCTAGAGAATAAAGAACATTAATGTTCTGCCGTAGGAATGGCATCTTCAACTTTTTCCGTGCGATACTTTTTAAAGAAATAGTAGCCGACATAAGCGAAGCAGAAGAAGTTAACGATGAACGAGAACTGCATCGAGCCAGACACATCGGAAACATATCCCTGGATGGCCGGAACAACAGCACCACCAATGATAGACATAACAAGGATTGCACCAGCCGTAGCCGTGTATTTTTTATCAACCGTCTTCAGCGTTTCGCCGTAAATCGTTGCCCAGCAGGGTCCCATAAGAATGCTGATTGCTACAGCGGCATATACTGCCGTGAAGCTCGGCATGAAGGATACATAAAGAACAAGCAGGCAGCCGATGATGGAATATGCGACAAGTACTTTATTCGTTGAGAAACGGGCAAGAAGGAAGTTTGCGATAAACTTACCAACGAAGAAGCATGCATAGCTGATTACCATGAAGTTCGCAGCCATACGTTCGTTAATGGAGGCATCCATCGTCAAAGCCAGACGGATGGTGAATGACCAAACAGCAACCTGCATACCGACATAGAGGAACTCGGCAAGAATGCCTTTTTTGAATTTTGTGTTGTCTGCAAGGTAATGCAACGTTTCGATGATGCCAGGATCTTTTTCTTTGGAATTCTCGGGAACCACAGGTTTGCATTTCGGATATTTTGTGAAAGCAAACAGGGCGAGAACAGCGAGAAGAACAACGATGAGAACACGGTAAGGTTCCAATGTATTCATCAGCATATCAAGGCGATAAGCATGTGCCTCTTCTGCCGTCATGCTGGCAATCTGTGCGGCCATACTCTGACCATCTTCGAAGATTAAATATTTACCAAGCAGAATACCTGCGGCAGCACCAATTGGATAGAACGTCTGGCTGATATTCAGGCGAAGCGTGGAATACTTTTCAGGGCCAAGCATCGTGCTGTACGTGTTCGATGCCGTTTCAAGGAAACCAAGACCAATTGCAATAGCGAAGACAGCTGCCAGGAACATCGTATACGTTGCCATATGAGATGCCGGGAAGAAAAGTGAGCAGCCTACGATATAGAAGATTAAGCCGCAGAGGATGGCGGTCTTATAAGTCGTTTTTTTGATGACCATTGATGCTGGAATGGAAATGAGGAAGTAGCCACCATAGAAAGCACTCTGTACCAAGGCACTGGCAAAGTCACTTAGATCAAAAACACTCTTGAACTGTGTAATCAAAACATCATTCAAGCTTGCTGCTGCTCCCCAAAGGGGGAACAGGCAGGAAAGAAGAATGAACTGGAAAATCGGGGTTTTGTTCAGATATCCGTTGTCGTACTGAATCCATTTTGAACTCATATCTCTTTCCTCCTATTTTCAGAGATAATGGCTGACGAATCAGCCCTGCATAATTTCTACACCATGGCTGGTGCCGATGCGGTTTGCGCCAGCGGCAATCATAGCTTCAGCTTCTTCTTTGTTTGCTACGCCGCCAGATGCCTTGACGCCCATATCCTTGCCAACGGCCTGACGCATGAGCTTAACATCTTCGACTTTTGCGCCCCATTTCGAGAAACCGGTCGAGGTCTTTACAAAGTCAGCGCCAGCCTTCTTAGCGATTTCGCAGGCTTTGACTTTTTCGTCGTCTGTCAGCAGGCAGGTCTCGATGATGACTTTCGTTACTTTGCCGTCAGCGGCCTCAACTACTGAACGAATGTCATTTTCTACATACTCATATTGTTCATCTTTCAGGAAGCCAATGGGAATAACCATGTCGACTTCATCGGCTCCGTCTGCAATAGCCTGCTTGGTTTCAAAGACTTTGACGGAAGTCGGCGTTGCACCTTCTGGGAAACCGATGACCGTTACAACGTTCACACCACTGTCAGCAAGTTCTTTATGAGCATAAGATACCCAAATCGGGCTGATGCATACAGAAGCGAAGTGATATTCCTTAGCTTCTTTCAGGATCTTGTCGATGTCCTTTTTCTGCGCGTCCGGTTTGAGATATGTGTGATCAATATACTTTGCAAGTTCCATTTTGTATACCTCCAGATTGTTTCTTATTTCTTCTGACAGTTCATATAATAGCACTACTTTGAACGAATGTAAATAATAAAATGAACAAAATTTTATAATAAGAAAAAATATCATCCATTACTCATTGAAAAATATTCCCCAGCATAGCCAAAATTTTTAAATGTACGGCTTATAAGGCCTCAGATTACCCGCACCAGATGTTTTCTTTATACAAAAAATGGAGAGAACCTCACCAACGAGTTTCTCTCCATTTTTACTTTTTATATATCATCATTTAAGGATGGTAATGCGGCCCTGCGGCGCAGCGTACTGGCTGCCGACCGTGCCGCCAAGTTCTTTGATGTAGTTGCGCACGGCGTCTGCATCGAGATAGTCGACGTCGTGTACCTGAACCTTTTCGGGATCCTGCATGACGTAGTAGGAGTCGCCGCCCGAGGTCAGGAAGTCGGGAACCGCGATGTTATACACCGCATTCGGGTCAAAGGCCCTGCCGCCCACGCTCTTGATCGTCACGCGAGTGCCCGGTTTGGCCGGCTGATAGTAGACGGAATGCGGATAGAGCTCACCTTTGACAAAGGGCTTCGCCGTATCAATTGTGTACTCGATACCGGCGACCTGCGGGAAGGCACCAAGTGCCGTCGGCGTCGTGCACGTAGCAGCCTCGAGGACCTCGAGAAGCGTCGAGCCCTTGAGCGTGACATACTGCAGATCATTGTGATACGGCAGGACGCGCAGGATATCGGCCTGCGTGACTGTCCCCTGCTTAATGCCCGCGCGGATGCTGCCGCCGTTCATGACAGCGCCGTCAATCGTGACATGGTCAAGGACCGTGGCCTGACGGACCTGCCAGAGATACGCATCGGCAATAAAGTCGCCGAGGTTCGTTTCCTCCGTGCGCACGCCCGGGTCACGCGAGCCATTGAGCTCGACAGACGTCGTACCGAGAGGTGTCGAAAGCTGCTTGTCGATATCAGCCTGTGCCTTGTCGACCATAGCCTTTACCTGGGCATCTTCCTTGTTGAAGCGGCCATAGGCATGCAGGTCTTCCTGCCATTTGCCGTCTTTGTACTGCACAACGCCGATGTTGGCGAGATGTGCGCCCGTCTCCGTCAGCAGCGTACCGTTGACGTAAAGATTCTTGACCGTGTGGTCATGGCCGTCGATGAAGACATCGATACCTTTGACATTTTCGAGGACATCATTCGAGCGGTCGCCAGCGGCATCCGGCTCGCTGCCGAGATGGCCAATACCGACGATGAGGTCGCAGCCCGCTGCCTTAAGAGCGTCGACTTCCTTCTGTGCCGCCTTGTACATTTCCTCTTTCGAGAGGAACGTAAGGCCGCGCGTGCTCTTCGGATTGGCCGTCGTGATGGTCGACGGCGTCGTCAGGCCGAAGACGCCAATCTTGAGACTGCCCTTTTTGATGATGGTATGTGTTTTCGGCGTAAAGGACTTGCCCGTCGACTCGACGATGATGTTCGCCGACATGACGGGGAACTTCGCCTGCTTGATGCGCGCCAGCGTCACATCAGAGCCATAATCAAATTCGTGATTGCCGAGCGTCATGGCATCGTAGCCCACCGCATTCATGAAGTCGATGGCCGTCTTGCCCTTGCTGAAATTGACAAGGTTGTTGTCCTGAATGGCATCGCCGGCATCGACGAGCAGGACCTGATAGCCCTTGGCCTCATAATCTTTCTTGAGTGCCGCGACCGTCACCATGCCGTTGACGCCGTCGGCACGCTGGTCGTATCCATGCGTATCATTCGTATGCATGATGACGAGATGCGAAAAATCCACCGCAAACGCCGTGCCCCAAAGGCAGGCAAAGACGAGTGTCAGCACTGCCAGTATTTTCTTCATAGGCTTCCCCTTTCTTCGACAGCCATGGCTGTCAGACTGTTTTTTATCATTATATCAGGTTTTGTCGAGGTACGCATGACGCGCATAAAAATAACCCGCAGCGTCGGGGGACTGCTGCGGGTTTGAAAGGGAAAATAGAGAAATGAGGGATTTGTGATGCCCGCTTCAGTCTTCCACGAGCATCATGCCCTGGTTTTCACCAAGGTTCAAGGTGAGATTGCCGCCGCTGACGGTGACTTTCGTGCCAGTCAGTTCGTCGGTAAAGGCCGTGCCGTTGGCAAAGGAGACAGGCAGAACGACCTGCTGGGCCTTGCCGCGGTTGAGGGCAACAATGCCGGATTTGCCGGAGTCCGCCGTGCGGCTGAAGGCGTAGATATCGCCCTCGGCTTTGAGTGTCTTGACATCGCCGCGCGCAAAGATGTCCTTGTGCGCGTTGCGGACGCCGATGACCTTTTTATAGTAGGCAATGAGATCTTTATCCTCCTTGCCCCACGGATACGTGCGGCGGCAGTCCGGGTCGGCGCTGCCGAACTGTCCGGCTTCATCGCCGTAATAGATGGTCGGCATGCCCGGATAGCCCATGAGGAACGTCGCGGCGAGTTTGAGACGGGCCTTGCCGAGATTGTAATTGAAGTCTTTTTTCGTGGCCTGTGCGACATTTTCTGCACCGCCGCCGAATTTATAGATGGCGCGGACCGTATCGTGGCTGTCGACGATGTTCATGAGGTCGTAGAGAGCTTCCTTCGGATAGTTCTGGCGCAGAATCGTCAATTCATCGTCCGCAGCCTTGGCATCGCCCTTATCGAGGAAGAGGTCGCCGAGGGCAAACGAGAGCTTGTAGTTCATGACGGAGTCGAATGTATCGCCCGTGAAGAACTGCGAGCCGTCCTGCCAAATCTCGCCGAGCAGCAGCGGGTCGTCGCCATTCTTCGTCTTGATGGACTTGACTTCCTTACGTACATCGGCCCAGAATCCCGGCGGCACCTCCTTGGCGACATCGAGACGCCAGCCCGAGAGGCCTTCGTCGAACCATTTCATGATGACGCCTTTATCATTGCCGCGGCCATAGAGCAGATAATCGCCGAGGTCCGACTTGACCGTGCCCTGCTCCGAGCCCGGATAATCGGCATCCTTGAACGGCACGAGGCTGTCGTAGCCCTGCCAATCATGATAAGCGTATTTCTTGCCCATCATGTCCTGCGTCTTCTGGTTCTTTATCTCGAACCAGTTCTCCCAATGCCACGGGCTGAAGACCTGACCTTCGGCCTCGAGCTCTTTCTTCGCCTCGACCTTTGCCTGGTCTTCCGTCATATGCTTGTCATTCATGAGGTCATAGATGCGGCTCCAGTATTCATACGCACCGACCGTCTTATACTTGCCGTAGCGGTCGAAATAGATGGAGTCATCGCCGACGTGGTTGTAAACGCCGTCCATGATGAGGTGCATGCCGCGTTTCTGCATTTCCGCCGTGAGTTTCTCGAGGTCCTTCGTCGTACCAAGGAACGGGTCAATCGTACCGTAGTCGACGGCATCATAGCGGTGATTCGAGCAGGCGTTGTAAATCGGGTTGACGTAAATCGCCGTGACGCCAAGCCCCTGCAGATAGTCGAGCTTCTTCGTGATGCCGGCGATATCGCCGCCAAAGAAGTCGTTGCACTCCCATTTATCGCCATCGGCAGCCGGCGTCTTGCTGTAGTTGGCCGGCAGTGCATTCCATTTGCGGTGCTGGACCGGCTGGAAGCCGCGGGCATTTTTGCGCGCGTAGTCATTGCTCTTATCGCCATCGAAGAAGCGGTCCGGGAAAATCTGGTAGCAAACTGCGTCTTTGGCCCAATCCGGCGTCTTGAAGTCTTTGCTGTAGACCGTCAGCTGATACGGCTTGACGCCGCGCAGCTTAAGCTGCCCCGTATGGCCCGGCTTCGCGTCATCGCCGTATTCCTTCGTGTCGTTAAGCAGGAATTTATAGCCATAAAGGCCGTACGACTGCGGCGTAAAGGTGACAGACCAAATATCCTGGTCTCCCTTCGTGCCGACTTTTGTCATCGGATAGTAGCTGACCGTACCGGCCGTGTAATCCGGATTGTACTCATCGCCGCCGTTAGCCGTAATCTTGGCCTTGTAAACGACGAGTTTGGCATTCGTGACATCGCCCGTGCCCGTGGCGAGCGAAAGTTTGACCGGCGTGCCTTCCTTGACGGCTTCAAACGGAGAACGGTAAGCCGTACTCCAGCTGTCATGGTAGACCTTATCCTCACGGATGCGTCCATCGTCAGCGATGAGCTTCTGAGCCTTGCTGTCATAATAGAACGTAACGTCGCCGTCTTTGGCCACATTGACGGTCTGCGTCAAGGCATCATGGCCCGGCATCGCAACCGTCACCGTGTATTCACCTGCGGAAAGAGGAATCGTCTTCTGGAACAGATTGTCGAGCATCTGGTCGCGCATCAGCGGGTCCTTGACTTCGCCGAAGCTGCCCGAGATGACCGGCAGCTGACTGTCAGCGAGGAAATTGTACTCCGTGCTGTTCTCGATATGATGCGACTTATCATTATAATAGAAGGTAACTTCCTGCGCCTTCGGCAGCGTCAGCTGGACATTCGCACCGTCGAAGTTGCCGCCGAGGCCGTAGTTTTCGGCCCAGCTGCCGTTGACGGAAATCTTGTAGTAGTACGTGCCCGCCGGCAGATTCATCTTATACGTGTAGAAATCATGACCAATCGACTTCATGCGCGTCGTCTGGTCCGACGGGTCCCAATCCTTCTTGGCACCGGCCTTCGTCTGTACCGTACCCGTCAGGACGATGCTGCGTCCATCTGCTGCCAGAGCCTTCTGCTCGGCATCCTTGCCCTGATAATCGTACGTGATGGCATGCGTTGCATCGTCATACGTGAACGTGACATCGTGGTCCGCGAGCAGGCGAATGGGGATATTCTTGCCGTTGGCCTCGCCATTCGCACCGTAGTTGACGTCCCAAGAGCCGCCGACTGCGACCTTGAAATCATAATTGCCCTTCGGCAGATGGCCCGTAAAGACATGATGGCCCGCGCCATCCGATTTCATAATGGTCTTAGCATCGGCAGGATTCCACTCTTTCGCAGCACCGAGCTCATCCTGCAACGAGCCAACGAGTACCACATCTGTTTTCTGCACAGATGCGGCCTTCGCCGGTACTGTTTCTTTCACCTGCGCAGCAGCTTCTGCCATGCCGTAAAGTGAAATTGGCTGTACTGGAACAAACGGCACCGCCAACAGCCCAAAAGTCAACGACATGCCGACGGCACGCGCTAAAATCTTTTTCCGTTCCATATGAATCCTCCATATAAAAGGAACGATAAACCGGAGAGTATGGACTCCAATTTATCGTTCTTGTTAAGCTGTCAGGGAAATATCAGAAGTGGTAGTCCACCTGCGTGCGGAAGAGCTTGCGGTCATACTGCCAATCCTGACTCCAGCCGCGAACCTGCGGGGAATAAAGCGTTTCCCACTCAATATTCTTGGCCGGCACGTACTTGACGCCGAAAATCCAGCCTTTCGTGCCGTTCCAAATGGAGTTCCATTCATCATCACCAGCGAGCCAGCCGTTTGCACCGTATTTGATATAGCGCGTGTAAAGCTGATATGTGCCTGGGCAGTTAAGGTCCGTATTGCGATAGTTAAGGCGCAGAGCCAGGGAATTATTCTGGAAGTCTGCATCCGTGCGGGAGTAGTCAGCAAGGAAGCGTACATTCTTCGCGAGATTGATGCCGGTACTTGCTACCCAGCCATAGCTGCGAGGATTTTTCGAGCCTGCAACCGTTTTTTCCTTAATCTTATAGCCGTCATCAGGATCGGCATAAGCATAGGAACTCGTGCCGTTCACTTCACCTTTATCAAGACTGCTCTTGCCATACGCAAAGTTGACATCCACGGCATGGCCAATAGCACCCCAGGCAGCCACACCATAGATGCTCTCTTTATTGCCATCACCGGTCGAAGCCATCCAGAAGCCGCTGCCCGTCAAATGCGTGCCCGGAATCGGCACACCGAACTGGATACCATCGGATTCATTGCCGAACAAGACATTCTGCATGCCGAGGCCGCGCCATGCACGGCCGACGCTGACCCACGACTTCGAATTGGGGAAGTAACCATCCACCCAGATGCGCTGCATATTGCCATCGTGGCCGGACCAAGTCTTTTTGCCATTGGACGGGCTGAAGCCAGTTTCTTTGTTGCGGTCATGGCCATCATTATAATGACGGTTTGTCTCACTCTGGAAATGTGCCGTCCAATCCTTATTGACCTTGAAGTCACCATAGAGGTTCATATAGAAACGGTTGGTCTGTTTGTCCAATGTATCATCCGTCGTATTTTTATCATGGTCATACTGGGTACGGACAAAGCCATGGATATTGACACGGCCTACTTCATCCTTCAGGCCCTGAATATCTTTTGTATTCTGGTCAACCTGTTTCTTCAGCGTGCTGATTTCGCCAGCATACTCACCCTCGAGTTTTTCAAGGACGGTCTTATCACCATAGTTCAAATTCGTTTTCTGCATAGCCTTGGCAACGATGGATGCCATTTCATAACGCGTCATGGTGCGGCCGCCCTGGAAGGTACTATCCCCCATACCTTCGATGACGCCCTCTTTGGCGAGATAGTCAAGAGCCTGATAGGACCAGTGGTCCTTCGGGACATCCGTAAAGCTGTCCGCCGTAGCAGCAAAAGCGGTGCTGGACATTCCGACTGTCAGACCAGCGAGAATGGCAAGAGCTTTCTTGTTGATTTTCATGTGATAGACTTCCTTTCCCTCTAAAGATTCGGAATATTCATCTTTATAAGAGTGAGAGCCCCCGATCTATCCTTGTTCCGATGCGAAGGTCTCATCCAATAAATTCAAAAAGGATTGTAAGCGGCCTCGTTGTGATAGAGTTGAGGCCGTTTGCAAAAAATCATCTGCCTGTATGGTATCTATGTTGTCAGGCAAAGGGGAAATTTATAACACGCAAAATGCGCGAGGGGCTGATTTAAATGTTGGCGAGCAGCATGGCACCGACGCTTTCGTAGGAAGCGCGGGCCTCTGCCTTGATGGCGTCACGGGCTGTATCTACTGTGTACCCGTTGAAGGCCTGAATCATCGGCAGATCGTTGACTTCATCGCCAATCGCGAAGATTTCGGCATCCTGCCAGCCCATAAGTGATAGAGTATGAGCAATGGCCTGATCTTTGCCGATCTCCTTCGGCGTGATGTCGACGGCGCAGCGGTTCGGATAAGCGTGAACCACATCCCCGAACTTCGCATTGACTTCGTCGCTCGCGGCGAAGGCATCCTCGGGATTCGTGAAGCCGAGGGCAAATTGGTGGATGGTCTGCGGCAGATGGTCAACGTCACTCTCTTCGATGTGAACAATCGGAAAATCCCACTGTTTCGCTTCGCGGATGACCCAGGTACCTTCTGACGCATGGCAGAGATACGTGCGGTCCGCAGCGGACAGGGCAAAATGGAAGGACTTGCGCACCTCCGGCAGCTTGGTGAGTTCGGCGAGCATCTTCGGGGCGATTTCCGCTTCCCAAAGGACCTTGCCCTCAGCTGTGCAGATGATGCCGCCATTATTGCAGGCCAGATAATCGTAGCCAACGCCATAATGCTGGAGCTGCGGCACCAGCATGCCATGGTCGCGGCCCGAGACCACCCCAAATTTATGTCCGGCCTCACGCCATTTTTTGATTGCTTCCGCATCACTTTTCGCGATTACATCCTGACGGAAGAGTGTTCCATCATAATCACTAGCGGCTACTTTCATCTCGGATCCTCCTTATTTGGCATAGACAACGGCTTCCGCCGGTCTGAGCGTTCCTTGTTTCGAGTCCTCGTAATTGCCAAGTACATGCTTGGCTCCTTCGAGGCATGCTGCATCGTATGTTACAGATTCATTCGTGAAATTGACGATGGTATAAACGGTATGTTCGCCGAGCACGCGCTTGAAAGCGTATACGTGTTCATCGTCGTGCAGGATTTCTTCATAACGGCCCTGCAGCAGGATGTCAGAATACTCGCTTTCCGTGCGCAGGCGGTTCATCATGCGGTAATAGCTGAGAACAGACGTGCCGTCTTCGCTTTCCGCCTCTACACAGCAGCGGTCAAAATCCTTGTGAACCGGCAGCCACGGCGTGCCCGTCGTGAACCCTGCATTCGTATCATGCGTCCACTGCATCGGCGTGCGCGCGTTGTCGCGGCTCTGGAACTGTACGGCCTTCAAGGCTTCTTCCGGCGACAGGCCTTCCTTGATGGCGTATTCATACTGGCCGTGCGTCGAGATATCATTGTAGTCCTCGATTTTCGGGAAAGCCACATTCGTCATGCCAATTTCCTCGCCTTCGTAGACAAAAGGCGTACCGCGCAGCGTGAACAGGATGGTCGCCAGCGCCTTGGCCGCGGTTTTCGGATTCGTTCCTTCCGGGAAGTAACGGTGCATCGAGCGGTTCTGGTCGTGATTCTCAAAGAAGATCGGATACCAGCCTTCCTTGGCTGTCGCCTGCTGGCTGGCCGTCAGTGCCGACTTGAGCTGCGTGAGCTTCCAGGGGAAGCGCTTGCACCAAATCTCGCCTTCCGGATAGGAAAGCTCGAGATGGCTGAACTCAAACAGCATCGAGAAAACACCGTTGTCGCCGACCCACTGCGGCAACTCCTCAGGGCTGACGCCGTTGGCCTCGCCGACCGTGAAAATGTCGTGGCCGTCAAAGACCTCGCGGCGGAACTCATGAAGGAAATCGAGGATGCCCGGCGTATTGGCCGTCATCTCATGGATGCCCGAAAGGCCATCCGCGCCGTCAACAGGTCCATCCTTGAATTCCGGCTTCTTGATGTAGACGATGGCATCGATGCGGAAACCGCCGACACCTTTGTCGAGCCAGAAGTTGGCGGCATCGAACAGGGCTTTGCGGACTTCCGGATTCTCCCAATTGAGGTCCGGCTGCGCCTCGGCGAACGTATGCAGGTAGTACTGCTGGCGCTCTTCGCACCATTTCCACGCCGAACCGCCGAAAATTGCGCGCCAGTTGGTCGGGGCCGAACCGTCCGGCTTGGCGTCGCGCCAAATGTACCAGTCGGCCTTAGGATTCGTGCGGTCCTTCTTGGATTCGAGGAACCACGGATGCTGGTCGGAGCTGTGGTTGAACACGAGGTCCATGACAATGCGGATATTGCGTTTCTTCGCCTCGGCGATGAGTTCTTCCATGTCCTCCATCGTGCCGTACGACGGGTCAATATCGCAGTAGTCCGAGATATCATAGCCATTGTCGACCATCGGGGATGGATAGACCGGCGTGAGCCAGATGGCTCCGGTGCCGAGGGATTTTAAATAATCAAGATGGCTCGTGACGCCCGGAATATCCCCGACGCCCGTCCCCGTCGTATCCTGAAAGCTTTTTGGATAAATCTGATAGACGATGGATTTCTGCCACCATTTCAATTCTTTCATATAATAACTACTCCTTTCTTCCGAATATCATCCTATCATAAAAAGCAAGGGTGGAGTGTGGAGGTCTCCACGCTCCACCCTCTTTTTATGAATGACACATCAGAAGGAGATGATCGGGGTTTCGTTGACTACGACTTCGCCATCGGCAGCTTTCTTCATCTGCGGATAGTCGGCGCTGTTCGTGACGGCCAGGATGATCGTATCCTTGTAGCCGGCAGCCTTGATGGCGTCACGGCTGAAGCCGATGAGTTCGTCGCCGGCCTTGACTTTTGCACCCTGTTTCGTCAGGCAGCGGAAGCCCTTGCCGCCCATCTTGACCGTATCGAGGCCGATGTGGATGAGGATCTCGGCACCATTCGTCAAGCGCAGGCCGATGGCGTGATAGGAACCTTCCATGATCATGGTGACTTCGCCGTCAGCCGGAGCTACGACCATTTCCGTCGTCGGCTCGATGGCAACGCCGTCGCCCATCATCTTCTGGGAGAATACATCATCCGGAACTTCCGTCATGTCGATGAGTTTGCCGGAAGCAAAGGCATTGAGCTTCATCGAAAGATCCGTCTTGACGGGTTCACTCGGGTTGGCAGCAGCTTTCGCTTCTACCGGAACATCGGCGATATCGCCTTTAAGGAGAGCATCGAAGTAGCTGCGGACATTCGGCACAGAGAGGCCGACGATGACCTGGATGGCATGGCCGTTCTTAACAAGGCCAAAGGCACCGGCCTTCGTGAACTTGCTGGCTGCAGCGACTTTATCAGGATCTGCGACCGTGACGCGCAGACGCGTTGCACAGTTCGTGACTTCTTTGATGTTGGACGGGCCGCCGAGGTTATCGAGGAAGACCTGAGCTTTGAGGGCTTCCGGATTATTGGCAAGACCTTTCTTTTCCATTTCTTTCTTGGCCTTGTACTCGGCTTTCGTGAAGAGCTTATCCTCTTCATCGTCATCCGTGCGGCCCGGCGTCTTATAGTCGTTCTTGAGAATGAGATAACGGAATACGAAGAAGTAAATTGCGGTGAAGCAGAGGCCTACGACAATCTGCATGATGTAGGTGCCTGCATGATATTTGAAGAGTGGAATCCAGTTCTGGACGAAGCAGTCGATGAGGCCGCCGCCAAAGTTACCGGAAAGACCGAAGAAGTACAGCGTTGCGGAAAGCGTAGCTGCGAGAACGGCATGCACTGCGTAAAGGAGCGGTGCGACAAAGAGGAACGTGAATTCGATTGGTTCGGTGATGCCGCAGAGAACGGCCGTGACCGTTGCCGGAATCAGGAGCGTTGCGACCTTTTTGCGTTTCTCCGGCTTTGCGCACATATACATGGCAAGAGCAGCACCAGGAAGACCGAAGACCTTAGACATACCGTGGAGGGCGAAGCCGCCTTCCGGGAACATTTCTTTCAGCGAATGAGCGCTCGTAGCGAAATCATTGAGGTGCTGGAGCCAGTAAGCCTGGATACCGCCATCGCAGACGGCCGGGCCGAAGATGAACGGCAGGTAGATGAAGTGATGCAGACCAGCCGGCAGGAGGATACGTTCGGAGAACGTGTAGCACCAGACACCGACGATGCCGCTTGTTTTCAGGAAGAACTGGAACTGTTCAATTGCATGCTGGACAGCCGGCCAAACAAAGCAGAAGAGCAGTGCCATCGGGATCATGACGGCGAAGCCAACGGCGACGACGAAAGCAGGTCCCTTGAAAATACCGAGCCAATCAGGAATCTCGGTATCGTAGAAGTGGTTGTGCAGCCACGAGGAGCAGCAGGCGATGAAGATAGCACCGAGCATGCCCATATCGAGGGTCTTGATGTTCGCGATCATCGCGAGGCCCGTGCCGGCACCAGCGGCCTGGCTGTAGTCAACTCCGAAGAAGCTGCCGTGCAGCGTCAGGAAACCGGAGATGAAGTAGTTGAAGCACATGTAGATGACGAAGGATTCCATTGCGCAGCGCGCCGGTTCCTTCTTTGCGAAGCCGATTGGCACCGCAATGGCAAAGAGGATTGGCATCTGGGCGAATACCGTCCAGGCACCCTGTTCTACGACAAACCAGAAATCATACCAGACGGTGCCTTTATCTGCGATGCTGCCGAGAAGCATGGTGTTCTTGCAGACAATCGAGATGGCGACCGTGAGACCGAAGAATGCGAACAGAATGACCGGCGTGTACATTGCGCCGCCAAACCGCTGCAATTCCTGCATGACGCGATCTTTCTTGATCGACATGTTCATTCCCCCTAAATCTTCATTACCCTTACATATAATAACGTTTGAAAACCCTGCCGCCTCGATTCGTTTCTTATCGATTTGGCTTGTCATCCAGAGGGAGGATTGCAATCCCCCGATCCATCTCTCTGGATTCCCTGTGACTAAAGAATACTAAAAAAAGCCCGCGAACGCAATAGTTTCGCGGGTTTCAGGCACATTACCCCTGTCGTGTACCATGGTACATTTCACGGATATTGATACACATGAGCAATAGCAAGGGTTCAAGGGCACTTCTTGTTTATATCCATTTATATTGTTGACTGAATGTTTTTCTGTTTCAGCCGATGCACATACATGCGGTATTTGACATACCAGACTTCGATGAGCATGAAGTACGGCATCATCGACCTAAACATAATATGTTTGCCGTCATCGGCATCGTAGAGCTGGAATTCCGCCGGTGAGACGTAGAGATTGACGGTCGAAAGGCTTGCCAGCGTATTGTCGTGGAGCTTCGTGATGGATATCAGCGGAATATCGCGCAGCCCGAGTTCACGTGCGACCTCAACGACGATCGGCGTTTCCCCCGACAGGGAAATCACAATAAACAGGTCATCCTTTGTCGCTGTCTCAAGTGCTGAATAGAATTCTTCCCTTGCCGGAATTTCACAGAAAAAAACATGGTCGTAGAAAAACAGGCGTTTTAGCTCATGCATAACATTGGCCTGCACGTATCCCGAAGCAAAAGCAAAAACACGGTTGGCTTCATGCACGAGGCGGCTTGCACTGTCAAAATTACGCTTGAAAATCTTTTCACCAGTCTTAAGATAGAATGTCTTGAGGTCCTCAATGACATTCGTGTTGTAATGCGGCTGGTCGGGTTCCTCCATTTTGAGAACAGCCTTGAGTTCGCCAAAGCCGTCAAGGCCAAGTTTCTGCGCAAAACGCACAATGGTCGTGCTCGAGACGCAGCATTCCCTTGCGAGCTCATGAATGGAGATATGGCTTGCAAGTTCCCGGTGCTGCAGGATATATTTCCAGATGACCATGTCTGTATCATTAAGGTCTTGTCGATGGGTGTTGATGAGTTCATCGAGTCGCATGCTCTATTCCCCCTAGGATATTTCTTCTTTCGTCTCTATCTTCTCTAAATGATACCATCCATAGAGAAAACCGACAAGGCGTTCGCTCATAGATATTTTTTATGTACCGTTAAGGGAATCATTAGAACATGCCAAGCGTCTTCAGGACAAAGACCCAGCCGAAAATCGTAAAGCACGAAAGCCCCGTCGTATAGACGACACAGTTGCCGGCAAGATCCGCATCGCTGCCCATCTGCTGGGCCATGGCAAAGCCGGCGACGGCACACGGCGTCGCAAAAATCGCCATGAGCGTCACGAGCTCGATGCCGCGGAAGCCGAGGAAAATTGCGAGGCTCAGCATGATGGCCGGCACGATGAGGAGGCGGCCGCAGATACAGCCAATGAGCTGCGGCAGATGCTCATGGTACGTACCAGCCTTGAACGAAGCACCGAGGATAATCAGGGCAATCGGCGTCGTTGCCGCGGCAATCTGGCTGATTGGCTTCAGGATGACCTTGGGCAGAGGAATACCGAGCAGCAGGAGCGCGAAACCGAGAATAGCACCGAGAATCATCGGATTCTTAAGCACATTCCTGAGAATGCCCCAAACGTCAAAATGACCGCCGCGGAACGTCTCGAGAATAAAAACGGAAATGATATTGTACATCGGCACAATGATGGCAATCATCATCGTCGGAATGGCCAGCTGGTCGTCGCCGAAGATGTTGCTGATGATTGGAATGCCCATGATGACAAAGTTGCTGCGGAAAATGGCCTGAATCATCGCCCCGCGGCGTTTATTCGACTTTTCAATCAGGCAAATGACGATGCCACCGATAATGGCCGACGCGAGGACGCCGAGGGCACCGAATAAAATCAGATGCGGCTTAAACGTCTCGGCAATATCCGTGGTGTAGATGTTGTAAAACATCATGAAGAAGAAGAAAATCTTAAAGACCATGCGGTTGACGTGCGCGAGTTCCAGCTCCGTCAATAATTTCATCTTTTTGACAGCTACACCAATGAGCATCAGGAAGAACAAAGGAATGACCGCACCAATCGCCACGATCAAATTGCTTATCATAGGATTCCCAGCTTTCTTTCAATAAATAAATCCAATACTTAATTCATCCATAAAACAGAGTTATGGTTTCAGTATAACACAAAAGGGAGCATCTGTGTAAAATGTCACAGATGCTCCCTTTGCATATGAAAATTCTTACCAGCGATGGCGAAGTTTCCAGAATTCAGGGCTCAGCATGACGAGCAAAGTGAAGAGCTCGAGGCGGCCTAAGAGCATTTCCACGCAGAGAATGCTCTTCGTGAAGTCCGACAGCCCCGCAAAGGTGCAGGTCGCGCCCGCAATGCCAAAGGCCGGACCGACGTTGCCGAGTGCCGTAACGCTGATGCCGATGGCGTCAAATGCCTCGATGCCGTCAAAAGTCAAAAGCAGCGCCCATAAGACAATGCAGAAGATGTAAAGAAAGAAGAACTGTCCGACGCGCAGCAGAATATCGTTTCCTACTTCTACGCCGTTCATGCGCGCGCGGATGACGCGGCGCGGGCTGAGCTTTTGATGCACGACGGCCCAGGCACTCTTCACGAGCAGCACGACGCGCGAAATTTTGACGCCGCTGGCCGTCGACCCTGCACAGCCGCCGCCAATCATCAGCATCATCAAGATGCCCTTTGAAAAAGCCGGCCACTGGTCAAAATCAGCCGAGACAAAGCCCGTGGTCGACAAAGAGCCCACCTGGAAACTCGCATAGCGGAAGGCCTCAGAGGGCGTCATGCCCATTGCAGCGACAAGATTCCAGGTGATAAAAAGCATCGCTGCCGCGAGGATGCCGAGATACGCCTTGAACTCCGTATTGCGCCAAAGAACGTGCGGCCCCTTCTTCCAGACGCGGTAGTAAAGGCCGAAGTTGCCGCCCGCAAGAATCATGAAAAAAGTCATCCAGCTCTCGAGAGCCGGATTGTCAAAATGCATGGCATTGTCATCATAGAGCGAGAATCCCCCCGTGCCGAGCGTGCTCATAGCATGCGCGATGGCATCGAGGAATGTGAGCCCGCAGCCCAGATAGATGATGCAGGCCGCCGTCGTGAAGACCATGTACATGACAAAAAGAGAGCGCGTCATCTCGCGCAGGCGCGGCAGCACGCGGTCACGCGTCGGCCCCGTCGTCTCCGCGTTGTACATGTAAATCGTGCTCTGGCCGGCCTGCGGCAGCAGCGCGATGAAAATGACGATAATGCCGAGTCCGCCGAACCAATGTGTCATCATGCGCCAAAACAAAATGCTGAAAGGCTGCGACTCGATGCTCGTCATAACCGTCGCACCCGTACCCGTAAAGCCCGAAATACTCTCGAAAAGGCCGTCAAGAAAGCCGAGCGAACCGCTCAAAAGATACGGCAGCATGCCTAAAAAAGTCGCGAGCATCCAGCCAAGCCCCGTGATGGCCGCACCCTCGCGCATCGTCAGCTGCTCATTTCCCGACCTGCCCTGTACGCGCAGCGCTGCGCCGATGAGCACGCAAATGAGGATGGACACGGCAAAAGCCGGTGCACTTGCCTCCTGACCGTAAACAGCCATCAAAAAAGGAATCATCAGGATGACAGCTTCTGCTGAAACAAGCCGTCCGAGTACATAATAGATGATATTCCAGTTCACGCTGTCACCCCCCTTATCCGTAAAATACGCTTACCAATGCCGTCCCAGCGAGCGGATGCCGCCATCGAGCAGCACAAAGAATGAAAAAATCTCAATGCGGCCGATGATCATGATGAACGAGCAGAAAAGCTCGAGCCAGGCAGGCGCCGCAGAGAAATCCGCTATGCCGAAGAGGTCCGCCGTCGAACCCGCGCTCGTCAGGCAGCCTGCGGCCACGCCCATGGCCTGCATGAGACTCATGCCCGCCAGCGAGATGACCAGGGAAGACACGATGAACAGGCTCATGAACAGAAAAAAGAACGTCAGGATGCGCCCGACAATTTTCATCGGCACGGGCAGTCCATCGATCTTGATGCTCACGACCATGTGCGGGTGCAGGGTATGGCGCACTTCCGTCACGGCCATGCGCATGAGCACCAGAAGCCTCATGGCCTTGAGGCCGCCGCCCGCCGAACCGATACAGCCGCCGACAAAGACGAGTGCAAAGAGCAGCAGGCGCGAAAAATCCGGCCAGTCCCAGCACGGCGCCGAGACAAAGCCGCTGGTCGACAAAAAGGACATGGTCTGAAAAAAGCCGTAGCGCAGACTGTCTGAAATATTGTAAACACCAGTACGGCAGAGGTTCCAGGCAATGAGGCCGCCGCTTGCTAAGAGCAGCGCCGTATAAGCCTGCAGCTCCGTATCGCGGAGCATCAGGCGAAAACTCAGCCTGTCCCAGGCCTTCCAGCAAAGCAGGGGATTGAGGCCAGCCATGAACATCGAAATGCCCGCAGCCAGTTCCAGATTGGGACTGTCGTAGGCCACAAAGGCCGTCGTCTCAGCCGAACCGCTTGAAGATAGCGTCACCATGGCCCGCGTCAGCGCCGAAAACGGCTCCAGCCCGGCCAAAAGATACAGGAAGAACGACAGGGCCGTCAGACTCGCGTAAACGCCAAAGCCCTGCCGCGCCGATTCTGCCATCTTGTGCCAGACAGGACTGAAAAAAATACTTTGCCGCGCCGAGAGCGTCAGGCCAAAGCAGCCGCTGACCTGCGGCAGCACGGTGGAAAGGATGATGATGAAATTGAGACCGCCCAGCCAGTTCATGATGCTGTGCCAGAGAATCATGCTTGGCAGCATATCTGGCCGCGCATAATCAAGGCACGAAAGCCCCGTCGTCGTGATGGCGGCCGCGCTTTCAAAAAAAGCATCGACGGGATGGGGCAAAATACCCGACAGCACATACGGCATCATGCCCAGCATGGAAAGCAGCGGCCAGACCAGCACCATGAAAAGGGCACCTTCCCAGACATTGATTTGTCTTTTATGGTCGCGGCCCAGCCAGATAAAGCCAAGTCCCAGCATCATGGACAGGACAGCCGGCACCAGATAAATCCAGTATTTCCCTTCCTGCCCGAGCAGGCTGTCAGCCATGGGCGCAAACATAGAGAGCCCGATGATTTCGGACACGCCGCCCATGAGCAGCCAGAAGATATCGAGCTGCCGACTGCTCTGCCTCAACTTCAACATGGACTCTTCCTCCGCCTTCTCATTCTTTGCCCTTAAAATACTTCATGACCTTTTTCGAAAACTGTGTCTGGATAAAGAGAATCGTACGGTCCCCAGGCTGCAGGACCGTAGAACCATTTGGAATGACGGCTTCGCCATCGCGCACATAGGCGCAGACGAGACATTCGCGCGGCAGCTTGGCCGCCATCAAAGGCTTGCCCGCCACGGGTGCGCCTTCCTGCACAATGACTTCGACGGCCTCGGCCTTCGCGCCTTCGAGCAGCGAGACCGAAACGACGCCGCCGCGTCTGGCAAAGGCCAGGACCTCACTTGCAGACAGCAGGCGTGCCGACAGAACGATATCGACGCCGACTTTCTCCATGAGCTCGACGTATTCATTGCGCGCAACGCGCACGACGGTCTTGGTCTTATTATGCGACATATGGCGGGCCAAGAGAGCCAGCATCAGATTGAGCTTATCATCCTCTGTCAGGCAGACGACGACATCGGCCTCAGCCACGCCCTCTTCCGTCAAAAGGTCGATATCCGTGCCGTCCCCGCAGATGGCAATGCCGTCGACGAGTTTATCGGCCATGAGGCGGCAGCGGTCCGGATCTTTATCGATGACCTTGACGCGCACGCCCTGCTTTTCGAGCATCGGCGCCAGAGCGCGGCCGGCTCTCCCCGCCCCGATGATGATGACGCGGTGCAGTTTGCGCGCATCGCGCTGCACGAAGGTCTGACTGAATTTCTCGATTTCCTCCGGAATGCCGATGAAATACGCATTGTCATGCGGCAGCAGGCAGTCATCGCCGTGCGGGATGATCATGCGGTGATCGCGAAAAATCATGCCCGCGAGCACGCCCTTCGGGAAATCAATATCCTTGAAGGGAATGCCAGCCAGCGGCGATGAACGCCGGACCTTCGTCTCGAACAGGCGGATCTTGCCATGGGCAAAATCTTCGACATCGAGTGCGGCCGGCGTCATGAGAATGCGGTTGATTTCATTGGCCGTAATGAGCTCCGGATTGAGCATGAGGTCGATATCAAAATTTTCCTTGAGATAATCCTTTGCTTCACTCATGAACTGCATATCGCGGATGCGCGCAATTGTGTGCTTGATGCCGTGTTTTTTCGCAAGGATGCAGGCCACCATGTTGACTTCATCACTGGCCGTCACGGCAATCAGGATATCCGAGCCGCGAATGTCAGGATCATTCATCGTGATAGGGCTTGCACCGTTGGCAAAGATAGTCAGTACATCGAGGGTATTCTTGACTGCCTCAAGCTGGCTTTCATCGTGGTCGATGACAGTCACATCAAACTGTTCCTTAGAAAGCAGCGAAGCAATGCTGTACCCGAGCTTGCCGGCTCCTACTACAACGATACGCAAGTTGACGACCTCCCCTGTCCGGACTTTTCTATCGTAAAAAAATAAGACGTTTTTGCTGTTATTATACCATCTCTGCTATTTGCAAACAAATCCGGACACAGAAAACGGGCAGGAACCTGATAGCTCCTGCCCGAAATTGTGTGATTTAAGAGGGATCTGTCTTTGCTTATTCTGCGAAAAGCTCCGTGGAGAGGTAACGGTCGCCCGTATCCGGCAGCAGAGCAACGATGTTCTTGCCTGCAAATTCCGGACGTTTTGCGAGCTCGATGGCTGCCGAAAGGGCAGCACCGGAAGAAATGCCGATGAGCACGCCCTCGACGTGCGAGAACTGACGGCCATACTTGAAGGCATCTTCATTGGCAACAGCGATGACCTCATCGTAAACCTTCGTATCGAGCGTTTCCGGCACAAAGCCTGCGCCGATGCCCTGAATCTTATGCGGGCCAGCCTGTCCTTTCGAGAGGACCGGGCTCGTTGCCGGCTCAACAGCGACAACATGGATGTCCTTGTTCTGCTTCTTGAGGTAGTGGCCAACGCCCGACAGCGTGCCGCCCGTGCCAACACCGGCGATGAAAGCATCTACTTTGCCGTCGAGGTCGTTGTAAATTTCCGGGCCCGTCGTTGCTTCATGGGCAGCCGGGTTAGCCGGGTTGTTGAACTGCTCCGGAATGAACGAGTTCGGCGTGACTTTGGCGAGCTCCTCTGCCTTGGCAATGGCACCCTTCATGCCTTTGGAGCCGTCCGTAAGGACAATCTTGGCACCGTAAGCCTTCAGGAGGTTGCGGCGCTCCACACTCATCGTCTCCGGCATCGTCAGGATGGCCTTGTAGCCGCGTGCAGCTGCGACGCTGGCAAGACCGATGCCCGTGTTGCCGGAAGTCGGCTCGATGATCGTAGCACCCGGTTTGAGCTTGCCATCTTTCTCAGCCTGCTCAATCATGGCCTTGGCAATGCGGTCCTTGACGGAACCAGCCGGATTGAAATACTCCAGCTTGACGTAGATGTTTGCCTTAAGGTCGTTGGCCTTGATGAAATTATTGGCCTTCAGAAGCGGCGTGCCGCCAATCAGTTCCGTAACGCTGTTGTAAACTTTAGCCATGGTGAATACCTCCATTTATCTTCTTGTTATCTTCTTGCTTAAACGCTTAATTGAAAACATATATGATTAATATGTTTATATATTAGCACAGGCTATCCGGCTTGTCAATAGCAATTCTGCGGGGATTGACTTTTTCCTCTATTTTTACTATGATATATACTATAGTATACTAGAATGACATATCGTTTTGGTATGAATATTTGTAGAAACGAGGGAATATAGATGAAGATTTCTGCCAAGGGCCGTTACGGCCTTGCTGCCATGACCTATCTTGCCCGCAATTATGCTGCAGATACGCCTATCACCATTGTCAATATCTCGAAGAAACTCGGCATTTCGAAGATCTATCTGGAACAGGTCTTTTCCTTATTAAAGAGAGCTCAGCTCGTCACTTCCATAAAAGGAAGCCAGGGAGGCTATCAGCTGGCCCGCGCGCCGCGCAGCATCACGACCTATGACATTCTTGCGTCCATCGAGCTGTCACTCATGGAAAAAACAGCCCCGGCTGCTCAGGAAAAGATGCCGGAACTCGACCGCGCACTGGCTTCCTGCGTTTTTGACCCGCTCGATAAGGCCATCCAGCAGACACTTGCCTCCGTATCGCTCGATGATATCCTCACGGCCATCGACAAGGAGAAGTCAACGGAAAGCCTCATGTACTTTATCTGACCTCTCTAAGCAAATAAATCCAGCAAAAGAACGGCAGAACGTCGATGATTTCCTCGTTCTGCCGTATCTTTTGCGCAAAAATATGCATGTTCCGCCATTATTTATATAGAAAACGTTATCTTAATGGGATTAATTCCACAAAATCATGGAATTTCCATAAATTAGACGTAAAATGCAGGTTAACATCAATTCCAATCTGTAGTATAATAACCGTAAGTTGTGAAGGATACGCCCCTATCCCTCTCATCGCTTACAACAGCCCGCAAGTTTTCAATGCATGATATTTGAATTTCTCAAAGTCATGCCGTCGGTTTTGTTGGAGGTGTTTCCCATGATGATCGACAACATTCGCGTTATCATCGAACAGGGTCCCTTCTCCGCGGAAGACGCGCAGTATTATATCGAACGTATCAAAGCTACTACGAAGTTCACATTGAAAAAAATTACATTTACACGTTCCGATACTTATCTGGATATCCGCTATTCCTTTGCAGAGATTCCATTTGAGCGCATCCGCCGAGTGCCATTGGCGGCCCCACCAGAAAAACGTGCTGTGAATAACTGATTGTATGTTATATATCGGTTTACAGAAAAGCCCCGAAGCAGATTATCTGTTTCGGGGCTTTTTTGCTGTCTATTCCTTTTGGCAGATTTCAGGGATTAGGGATTAAAGCGGAAAGAGTCGAGCTCCCAAACGCGGCCCGTAACGGTCTCGAGCGGGGCATCTGCCGTCACCCGGAGTTCCGGACGGATATTCTTCTCAGGGAAGACGAGGAAGCTGGCCGCTTCTTCACCATGCTGGAAGAATGCCTCGACGGCTGCACGGTCGACAAAAAGCTGCAGAGAAAGCACGCGGTCGACAAACATCTTGAAGCGGCGCACGCCGCGGCCGCCATTTTTCATGCCCGTGCGGTCAATCGTCATGACCTGGGTCGTATGGTCATAGGAGAACACCGTCTTCTCAAGGCCATAAACAAGAGTCAGTTCCACTTTTTTTGCCTTGCCGAGTGTGATGTCCATGAGAACTTCCGAGCCATCGAAGAGACGGGTCGACAGTTTGTCTTCCATATCGCTGTCAATATCGAGGGCCGTGTCCTCGATGCGCAGTGCCTTGAGCTCGGCAGCCGGCCGCGAGAAGATATGGCCCTGACGGAGCGTCAGCACGCGCGGCATCGTCAGGCTGTACATCCAGCCCTTTTCACGCGTCGGATACTCATCATCCCTGTCGGGCATGCCCATCCAGCCGAGCAGAATATGGCGCCCCTCGTGCTGGAAAACCTGCGGTGCATAAAAATCGAAGCCATGGTCGAGTTCCTGGAATTTCGTATGCTGCATCATATCCATGCTGTCAAGCGACAGATGGCCTGCAATATAGCCGGCCTGATAGAGATTCTGACGGTCAAACTCGCGTGCCTCAAGGCCCTGCGGGCAAAAAATCAGGGCATCGTAGCTGCCGAAATGGAGCATATTCGGGCATTCCCACATATAACCGAAATCGCCGAGGCGCGTATGGAGCTCACCGAGATTCTGCCAGCCATCCTTGCCTTCTTTATAGATGAGGACCGTGCCGCGCGGCTTCTCACCGTCCGCCTGTGCGCCGATGACAAAATAGCGCCTGCCATGACGATGAAAGAGATACGGATCGCGGAAATGGCCCGTGATACCCTCCGGACTGTCGGGAATCACGATTTCGTCTTTGCGTACCGAGCCATCTTCCTGCAGCGTGCCAAGGCGCTGCGCCGGCGTGCGGACGCCGTCATTTTTGGCATTGCAGGTATAAAAGACGCGTACTTTGCCCTTCTCCGCAAAGCCGCAGCCCGAATAACAGCCATCTTTATCGTGCTCATCGCTCGGCCAAAGCGAAAGTTCCGGCAGTGAATAATGTACGAAATCACGCGTGCGGACGTGGGCCCAGCATTTGTTCTTATGCTCACAGCCCAGCGGATTCCACTGGAAAAAAATATGATATTCACCATCCGCATAAGTCAGACCGTTTGGGTCATTGATGAGGCCAAACGGCATCTCAAGATGAAAGCGATTGTGCCAGCGGTCCGTAAACGGCAGGCCTGCTGCGACTTTACTGTCGATGGCCTTTTTATCAAAATGTTCCATGACGATTCCCCTCTTTACTATTACTTATAAGGAAAGAAAAAGGGCTGCCGTAAAGGCAGCCCGTACGTTTCTTACGCTTCGTCTTCTTTTTCCGGGTTAAACAGCGTGAACGTCAGAGCAAACGCTACGGCAAAACCAACTACATTGACGAGGATGTACTGCGGCAGATGGTCGAGGTACAAAAGCGTACCTGGAAGAACCGTGATGCCCATGCCCGTACCGGCGAGATGCAGGAAACCGGCAATGCCGCCTGCGCAGGCGCCGCCGACCAGTGCATAGAGGAACGGCTTCATGAGACGCAGATTGATACCGAAGATGACAGGCTCCGTGATGCCGAGGAAAGCCGGCACGATGGAAGAAACGTAGAGAGCGCGTTTCTTTTTGTTCTTCGTGCGGGCAGCGACAGCAGCTGCGGCACCGCCCTGGGCAATGATGGCGCCCGTGATGATGGCATTGAACGGGTCGACGCCGGTCGTAGCGAGCAGCTGAACCTCAAGGGCATTGAAGACGTGGTGTACACCAAAGACGACGATGACCTGGTGGATGCCGCCGACGACGAAACCGCCGATGCCGTACGGCATAGCGAGAAACGCCTGAACAGCGCCGAAGACAGCGAGTTCAATCCAGTGCATGATCGGGCCGACGATGAGCAGGCCGAGGATCATGGAGATAAAGAGCGTCAGGAACGGCGTAACGATGAGGTCGATGACATCCGGGATGAAAGTCTTGAGCCATTTCTGCAGCTTCGCGGCAAAGATGCCGAGGACGAGCGCCGGCAGAACAGAACCCTGATAGCCGACGACCGGCACTTCAATGCCGAGGAAATTCATCATGATTGGCTGGGCTTCACCAGCGGCAATCGCATAAGCATTTGGCAGCTGCGGGGCGACGAGCATGAGGCCGAGGACAATGCCGATGACCGGCGTGCCGCCAAAGCGCTTTGTCGTGGACCAGCAGACAAGGGCTGGCAGGAAGGCAAAGGCCGTATCCGTGAGAATCTGGCTCATGCGCAGGACGTTGTCACTGAACTGGACGCCCATGCTCAGGCAGGCGCCGCGCAGGCCCATGAAAAGACCGGTAGCAACGAGAACCGGGATGATCGGCACGAAGACATCGCCGAGCGTGCGGGAAATCTTCTGGGCCATCGACATCTGCGCATAGGCCTCAGCCTTGTTGTTGCTGGCGCCGGCAAGATCCGTGCCGGCCGTGAAAGCATCGTAGACCTTGTCTACAAAGCCCGTGCCGAGAATGATCTGATACTGGGCAGCCGCGAAGAACTGGCCTTTGACGCCATCGATATTCTCGATTGCTTTTTCGTTCAGTTTGGACTTATCGTTGATGATGAGGCGCAGGCGCGTTGCACAGTGCTCAGCGCTGCGGACATTGTCACGGCCGCCGACATATTTCCAGATGAGCTTGGCTACGCGCTCTTCCTTCGGCAGATTGCTGTAATCTTCCTCAGGTTCAGATGCAGCTTCTGCAGAAGCAGACGGGGCCTCGTCCTTCGTCTCTTCCGGCTCGGCCGTGACCGTCGTGATTTCCTGGTCGCCAAGGGCTACCGTGATTTTGTCGTAGTCAAAGGCATTCGTCACGAGAACCGGCGTCGTCGTGTCATATCCCTCTGCCTTGATAGCTTCCGGGTCAAACTCTAAAAGGAGCTGGCCTTTCTTGACCGCATCGCCCTGCGCAATCTTGGCATCAAAATGCTTGCCGCCGAGATTGACCGTGTCAATGCCGACGTGAATCAGAATATCGGCACCGTCGTCTGCATGAATGCCAATGGCATGCTTCGTGCCAAAAAGTACCGTGACGGTACCATCGACCGGCGAATAAACCTTGCCGTCCGGATTCTTGACAGCCGCGCCTTTTCCCATTGCGCCGCTGGCAAAAGCCGGATCCTTGACATCTTTCAATTCGATGAGCTGTCCGTTGAGCGGACTGTCCAAGCGAATTTCTTTCATGAAGATTTCCCCCTTTTCTTTTTTCCTCTCGCTTCCGTGTGATTCTTCTTTATGAGACCGTTTTCATACTTAAAGTGTATTACGTCACTTGCCATTTGTCAAGCAAAAAAGCACATGAAAATTTACTGCTGCAGCATATCGCGGAACTTCGTAAATTCTTTCTGGAAGTACAGCTGAATTGTATCGACAGGGCCATTGCGGTGCTTGGCGATGATGACTTCCGTCATATTCTTATGCTCCGTATCCTTATCGTAATAATCCTCGCGGTAAAGGAACATGACAATATCGGCATCCTGTTCGAGAGAACCCGATTCACGCAGGTCGGAAAGCATCGGCCGCTTGACCTGGCGTGCCTCGACCGAGCGCGAGAGCTGGGAAAGTGCAATGACCGGCACATCGAGTTCCCGGGCCAGCGCCTTCAGCGAACGCGAAATCTCGGAAATTTCCTGCTGGCGGTTGTCGCCATTCCGGCTCGGACGGCCCTGCATGAGCTGCAGATAGTCGATGACGATGAGGTCAAGGCCGTGCTCTGCCTTGAGTCTGCGGGCCTTCGAGCGCAGGTCCATGACGGTGATGCCCGCAGTATCATCGATGTAAATAGGAGCGCGGTTGAGCTGATCGGCGACCGTGACAAGGCGGTTCCAGCCGTCATCATCGAGCTGGCCTGTGCGCAGCAGCTGGGAATCAATCTGTCCCTCGGAACAGAGCATGCGCTGCATGAGCTGTTCCTTGCTCATCTCGAGTGAGAAAAACGCGACCTTGCCGCCGTGCAGGCCGACATAGGAAGCGATGTTGAGCGTAAAGGCCGTTTTGCCCATCGAAGGGCGTGCAGCCACGAGGATGAGGTCTGAGGGCTGCAGGCCGCTCGTGATTCTGTCAAGGTCTTTAAAGCCAGTCGGCAGGCCCGTAATCCCGCCTTTTGACTCGTAGAGCATATTGATGTGTTCAAATGTGCGCATGAGGATGCTCTTGAGCGGTTCAAAGCCATTGTTTACCTGCGTGCCGGCTACGGCGAGGATTTTCTGTTCGGCCGCATCCATGATGTTCTCAACGGGCTCTGCATCTTCATAGGCCGCTCCGGCAATCTCGGTTGCCGCATCAATGAGACGGCGCAGTTCGGCCTTCTCCTTGACAATCTTGGCATGGTAGCTGACATTCGCCGCTGTCGGCACGACATTGGCAATTGTCGTGATGAACGGAATGCCCCCGACTTTTTCGAGGTCGCCGTCGCGGCGAAGCTGCTCCGTCAATGTGACGAGGTCTACGGCCTCATTGTTTTCCGAGAGTTTCAGCATGGCCGCATAGACGCGGCGGTGCGCCTCCCGGTAAAAATCATCGGGCTGCAGGATTTCCTGTGCCTCGACGATTGCTTCTTTCTTGATCATCATCGCACCGAGAACCGCTTGTTCGGCTTCGATGTTCTGAGGCGGCACACGCTCTGGTAATGCCATTTTTACTCCTCCTCAAAAATCAGCGCAAAGGCTTCTTTGGCTGTGGTCACGGCGTGGATATCGAGCCCTAAAAGGTCTTCCGGGATATCGCGTTCATTTTCCTTCGGGATGACGAGCGTCCGGATGCCGGCCTGCCGTGCGCCATACGCCTTTTCAAAAACACCGCCGACCGGACGCACGCGCCCCGAAAGGGAAATTTCGCCGGTCACGGCTACATCCTGACGGATTTTGCGGCCCGTCACGGCGCTGACGATACAGGCCAAAATAGCGGTGCCGGCACTCGGACCGTCGATATTGCCGCCGCCGATGACGTTGATGTGGATATCGTAGTCATGGATATCCCGGCCCGTGAGCTGACGCATGACGGAAGCTGCGTTAAAGACAGAATCCTTGGCCATGCTGCCCGCTGTCTCGTTAAAGCGCACGGTCCCTTTGCCTTTTTCGTGAGCAGGGAACGCCACGGCTTCAATCTCGATGACCGAACCCAAAAAGCCTGCCACGCCGAGGCCGAAGATATGCCCCTGCACGGCTGTGTGTTTGGCCTTTTTCGTGACAAACTGGTAAAGCCGTGCGACCTGTGCCACTTCGTAGACTTCATCGAGGCCGACCGTCAGATTTTCAGAGCTTCCTCCCGCCTTCTCAAGGGCAAGGCTGTAAGCATCGGCGAGGATGTTGATGGCCTTGCGGCCCTCAATCGTATATTCGGCAATGAGCCCGGCCACACCGTCAGCCAGACTGACCTTGAGCTTGGCCGCCGCGTTGCGGACGATCTGCTCGATGTGCTTTGGCGTCAGCGGCTCGAAATAAATCTCTGCGCAGCGCGAACGCAGGGCCGGATTGATATGACTGGCATCGCGCGTCGTCGCACCGATCAGCACAAAATCTGCGGGTGCGCCTTCCTCAAAGAGCTTGCGGATGTACGGCGGCACCTTGGGGTCCGTCGGGTCGTAATAGGCCGACTCAAAATAGGCCCGCTTATCCTCAAGAACTTTTAAGAGCTTATTCTGCAGCATTTCATCCATCTCGCCGATTTCATCGATGAAGAGGATGCCGCCATGTGCTTCCGTGACGAGTCCCGGCTTTGGTTCCGGGATGCCGCTGTCCGCCAGTGTCTTCTGCGCGCCCTGATAGATCGGGTCATGAACCGACCCGATCAGGGGATTCGTGATATCGCGCGGGTCCCAGCGCAGGGTCGTGCCATCTGTCTCGACAAAGGGCGCATCCTCGCGAAAAGGCGAAGATGACTTTTTGCGCGCAGCCTCAAGCACAAGGCGGGCGGCCGTCGTTTTGCCGACGCCCGGAGGGCCGTAAAGCAGCAGATGCTGCGGATACGGCGAGCTCAATTTCGCCAGCAGTGATTTTACTGCGCGTTCCTGACCGACAATTTCGCTGAAATCCCTGGGCCGCAAGAGCTCCATGACAGACTGCGTCAAATGGATGCTGTCGAGTTTCTCTAATTTTTCGCGCTTGATGGCGTCCTGCGGGGACTCAGCAGCAGGTTTCTCCTCTTTGATGACCTGCTTGCGGATATCTTCAACGTATTCCTGATGCTCTTTTTCGAGCTTTTCATTGACTTTTTTCTCGATGCGCTCTTCCACATCCTTGCGCGCGCGCTTCTCGGCGATGCGCTCCGTCAAAAGCTGCAGAATCTCGGGCAAATCCTTTTCCCGCGGAGCCGGATGAATCAGCGGGTCCTCGTCTAAGATGCGCTGCAGGGCCAGAACGCGTTCGCAGCGGTCCGTGGAACGCAGCAGCTTCATCGCATTGAGCCGCCCCGCCTGAATGACAAGAGCATCCGTGCCAATGAGGTCGACAAGGGCCTGATAGAGTGCATCGATTTCGCGGTCGATGGGCAGGACTTCTACAGGTGCCTGTTCTGCCGGCTGTTTTTGCTGTTCTTCCTTTTCTTTATGCTGAAAGAACCGGTCTAAAAAACTCATATGCCTTCCTTATCTATATATCCTGAAACAAAAAGCCCCCTCTTGCGAGGAGGCCTTAAAATCACTCAGCAACAACGCTGACCTTGATCTTGCTCGTGACAGTCGGATGAACCTTGATGACAGCTTCATAAACGCCTGTACCCGTCACCTCGCCCTGAATGGTGATCTTGCGCTTATCAATGTCAATGTTCTGCTTCTTCAGCGCTTCTGCCACATCCTTGCCCGTGACGCTGCCGAAGAGTTTGCCGCCATCGCCGATGCGCACAGGAATCTTGACTTCGACTTTTTCAAGCTGCTTGGCCATGAGCTTGGCTTCGTCGGCAGCCATGGCCTGTTTGCGGGCCTTTGAGCCAGCCTGAGCATTCGCTACATTGAGGTTCTGCGCC
Source organism: Mitsuokella apri (assembly GCF_051886055.1). NCBI lineage: Bacteria > Bacillati > Bacillota > Negativicutes > Selenomonadales > Selenomonadaceae > Mitsuokella > Mitsuokella apri. Next base: position 33,091 of record NZ_JBJEXT010000059.1, read on the forward strand.
GTGGCCAGGACTGCTGCCTTGCGCGGCAGCAGGAAATTGCGGCCGTAGCCTTCCGATACCTCGACGACATCGCCTTTTTTACCGAGTTTTTTAACGTCCTGCTGTAAGATTACTTTCATCTTGATCATACTCCTCTATGTATTTTTGGGCAATCTCGATTGCCTTTTTCTTGATTTCTTCCACATTTCCGTCCTTGACCTGCGCACCGGCCACATTCTGATGACCGCCGCCGCCAAAGGCTTCCATGATGACCTGCACATTGAGTTCGCCGGTCGAGCGCGCGCTGATGCCGACCGTATCCGCTGTCAGCTGGAAGACTACGATGCTCATGCGCACATTCTCGATGCGCAGCAGAGAGTCAGCGACCTGCGCGGCAATGACCTGACCGTTCGAGATGAGCTCCGGACAGGTCGAGACGATGAGGCCACCTTCGTAAAATTCCGAACGGGCCTCGGCTTTGGCAAGGGCCACGGTCGTCTCGTAATCCGTGCGGAAAAGATGGCGCACCATCACAGGGTCGGCACCGCTGCGCCGCAGATAGGCCGCAGCATCGAATGTCCTGACGCCCGTCTGCACGGCAAAGTTTTTCGTATCGACGACAATGCCCGAATAAAGGGCCGTGGCCTCGATGCGCGAAAGCACGAGGTTCTCGCTGAAATACATCAAGAGCTCCGTGACGAGCTCACTTGAAGAACTCGAAGCCGGCTCGATGTAGACGAGCAGCGGATTCTTGATGAAATGCTCGCTGCGGCGGTGATGGTCGATGACAATGACGCGGTGAATGCGTTCGAGAAGAGACGGGTCTGCGACGAGATGCGGGATATGCGTATCGACAACGACGAGCACCGGATTGAGGGCCGTCATGTTGTTGAGTTCATCAGCCCGCACGATGATATCCTGATATTCTTCCTTGCCCCTGAGGATATCGGCAAACTTACCAATGCCTTCATTCATATCCGACAGGACGATGTGCACGGGCTTGCCGAGCTGACGCGCCATTTTCGCGACGCCCATCGAAGCGCCAAAGCAGTCAAAATCTTCATTATGATGACCCATGACAAAGACGGCATCTGCGCCATCCATGATTTCACGGATGGCATGGGCGACGACGCGTGCCTTGACGCGCGTGTGTTTCTCGACGGCCTTGGCGCGGCCGCCAAAGAACTGTGTCTTGCCGCCCATCTGCACAGCAACCTGGTCGCCGCCGCGGCCAAGTGCCAGGTCAAGCCCGGCCTGTGCCTGCGTGCCAAGGTCTGCCATGCTCTGACAGTCGGCCACGGCCACGCCCATGGAAAGCGTGACGGGCAGCCTGTTTGTGCTGTGCAGCTGGCGGACTTTGTCAAGAATGTCAAAACGGGCCGCAATCGCCTTATCGAGGGCCCTGCGCTCCAGAATGACCACATAAAGGTCATCTGAGACGCGGCGCATGAAACCGCCGAGATTTTTCATCCAGGCATCGAGCTGCTGATTGACGGCCAGCAGCAGCGCCGTGCGGGCAGCTTCATCGAGGCCCTGAATGACCTCATCGTAATTGTCAATCTGGATATAGGCAAGGACCGTCCGGCTGAGCTTGTAGGAATTGCGCAGCGTCTCAAACCCCGTGATATCCTGAACATAAAACGCCATCAGCGGCTGCTGATGCGGCGGCACGGGCACGGGGCGGTAGCGCGCCTGATAATAGTGTTCCTCGTGTGCAAAGACGTATTCGCCTGATGTCCCCCAAACGGGGCCGACAATGATGGACGGCCAAATATCCTTGATATCCGTATCCTGTTCGGGCTTTTCGCCGACATATTCCGCCAGGCGCTCATTGCACCACTGGATGCGGCCTTCTTCATTGACGATCAGGATGCCCTGCGGCAGGTCCTCAATGGCATAATTCATCATCTCATTGAGATTGCGCACGACATTGCGGCAGTACCGTTCAAAACGGCGCGAACGGTCGCGGCAGCGCTCCCTGGCAAAAAGGACCAGGCAGAGCCAGACAACAAAAGCAATGGCAGCTACAAAATGATTATAGCACGACAGGACGCCGACGAGCAGCAATATGACGAACAAATGTATCGAAAGATCGATCCATGCCGAGAGATTCCGCGGCATTTTCTCACCTCATTCCTCTTACAGCCTCACTGCTTCTTCTGGCCAAAGCGGCGCCGATAATCGAAAAGCATATCGAAAAGTCCTGTAAAGGCCAAAATCTGCACGAGTACGCCGCCCAGCAGCACAAAGGCATAAAGGCAGACACGCATGAGTTTCCCCACGCGGAAACGGTCCATGGCATAACTCATCAGGGAAAGTCCCTGTATGATGCCGGCCCCCATCGCCACCATATTGAGATTGAACGCAGCCTGATAAAGCGGCTGAATTTCACGCGACCCGCCCCAGTAAATACCGACGAGGGCAAAGCCCAGGAGATACAGGAAAAACTGCGGCAGACGCCACTCCGCAAAAGGCGGCAGCTGCGGTACATTCTCGCCGAGCCTGCGCAGGACGCGGCTGCTGACAATGTAGGCCACAGCAGCATCCAAAAGCCCCATGACCCCCACGATGAACGGCAGCAGCAGATTCAGATACGTAAGAGCCTGCTCAATCTGGCCGCGGCTTTCTTCAATAGCCTGCTCATTGAGCCCCATCTGCTCGTAAACGGCAAACGTCTGGTCAAAGCTCTGACGCATGACATCCATCTGCAGATTGAGCGGATTGACTGAAGTAATGAGGAACAGTAGGCCAAAGGTCAGCAGCTTGCCTGCAACCGACGCGATGAGCGTCATGCCAAAAGCCCTGGCTCCCGACCAGCGATGGCGGAAGGCATAGCCGAGCATGAGTCCCGTCGGACCAAATGACAGGACCATGCGCAGGGAAAGCGTCGGCTCGATGAGAAGGGCCATGATGATGCCGGAGACCAGCACTGCCATCATGCCCCAGCGCAGCCCATGACGCACGACGAGTACGACCACGGGCAGGGCCCAGACCAGCGCTGCCACCATGCCGATTACCGGCAGATAGACCGCAGCCAGTGCCAGGATGACCGTCAGGGCGGAGAGCAGGCCGCTCTCCGTCAGCGGCGTAATTCTATGTGAAGTCATTCTTTCATCCTTTCCAGAAAATCGGAAAACCTGAAAATGAAAAAGAAACTGTCTCAAAAAGACTATCTTTCATTATATCAGAAGAATATCGCCTTGTCTTGCCAGCAGGTACTAATCATTCCTTACTGACAGAAGATAATCATAAGATAAAAAGAAGGCCCCACGCCTTGAGCGGGAGGTCTCCTTCATCAGCTTGCAGAATCGCGTCACTGAGCCTGTGTCGTTACCACGCCATAGAGCGTCGTATCGGCCTTTGTCTGAATGTAAAGTTCGGTGCCGGCCGGCAGATTGACATCCTTGCCATGGACAAAGGCACCGGCGACAATGCCGATAGGACCGAGGATGGCAATGCCGGCAAGACTTGCGCCAGCGGCCATCGCAAGGCTCTTCATCTCTTTCTTGGCAGCTTCGCCGATGTACGTATCGACATAGGTGCCGTCGATGGATTTCGTCTTATTGAAGTCAATCGAGACTTCGGCATTGCGGCCAAAGTTGCGCGCCTGCTTGACCTTGGTCACCGTGCCTTCGCCCGGCAGACCCTTGGCAAAGACGAGCTTGCCATTGACGATGACATCATCGGCAATCTTGTACTGGATGGTGTCGCCGACCTTGAGATTATTCGAATTGGCCGGCGTCACGAGAGCAACCTTGATGAGCGTATCCGCCGGCACGCGCACCTGGTCAAGGGGCAGCGTGGCGGAACCAAAGGATGCTTTCGAAAGCGTGGCCAGTCTTTCCTTATATGTACCGGTCCCCGTCTTGCCCGTCATGTCCATTTCAAGGTCTGCCATGCGCGAATCCACGGGGTCCATGCTGACCTCGTGGCCGATATTCCATTCCACCGCATTGAGGTCCGCGAGCAGCGACGGCTTCGTGCTGTTCGTGTAGACTTCATCGTAAATCGCGTTGACGCGCGCCATCATACTGCCGCTTCTGTGCGTGCCGTCGTAATCCTTCTCGAGCTTATTGATGCGGTCGACAAGAGCACCTGTCTGTACGGTGCCATACGTATCCTTTTCGATTGCACCGAGTTTATCCTGCACCGTCTCCGGCGTGGCAGCTGCCGTGATGCCCATAGAAGAAATGAGGAATACAGCGCTCAGGAGCGCACTGAAAATCTTGCGGAACTTCATGATCCGGCCTCCCCTTTTGATTTATTTCTTACAAATTACATTCTGTACTGAGTCTATTCTGTCATAGTTTCTTGTAAATAGCAAGGAAAGAAACAAAAAGAAGCTCAGACTTTCTGTGCAGGACTGACATTTGCCTGCGATTCCTCGTAAAGACTGACCTTTGTCTCCACATCGTGATAGCCGGCAGGTTCCGGATGAATCATGATGTCAAAGGTGCCAAATTCTTTGCGGATGAGCTGTTCGAGTTCATCGCAGATGGCATGAACCTGTGAAAGATGCATATTGCCATCAAACAGCACATGCACATCGAGGAGTTTATACGAGCCGGACCTGCGCGTCCTGAGACAGTGGCAGCCCTTGACTTCCGGCACGCTCTCGATGATTTTGCGAATGCGCGCTTCTTCCTCTTCCGGCAGGCTGGCATCCGTGAGCTGCATGGTCGAGTCGACAATCATGCGCCAGCCGGCGCGGAAAATGATGCCCGCGACGAAGATGGCGATGACAGGATCCAGCCAGGCCCAGCCCGTCACCTGCATGAGGACAAGTCCTGTGAGTACGCCGACTGAGGTCCAGATATCCGCGCGCAGATGCAGGCCATCGGCCTCAAGCGCCTGCGAGCCCGTCTTTTTTGCCACGACGATCAGACGGTGCGAAACAAAAAAGTTAATGACAATCGAGATGACCATGATGAGAATGCCGTAGCTCAGGAACTCCGGCACAGCTGACTCCTGAAACTTCGATACGGCCTCATAGACGATGCCGAGGGCTGCGGCCACAATCAGGACAGCCTCGACAGCGGCAGAAAGATTCTCATATTTGCCATGGCCGTAGTCATGCTCCACGTCAGGCGGCGTGACCGACTTGCGCACCGCCCAAAAGGCGATGAGCGCTGCGATGAGGTCGACACCTGAGTGCAGGGCCTCAGAAATCAGGCTGACGGCCCCGACAAAAATGCCGACAGCGAGTTTCAGCAGTACAAGCGTGGTATTGGAAAAGATGGACAAATATGCTGTCCGCTGCTTTAAAACAGCGTTTTGTGACATATTGACTCCTCCTTTAAAATTTCTTCTAGAAAAATAAAAAATGTCTGGACAAAGCAAAACTGCCCCGCTATAATGAATTTGTCGAGCAATCGATATACTCAAAAGCACTTATATTTTATAGTTGTTCTTGCTTTTTGGACGCGTCAGCGTCCTTTTTTTTCATCTCAATATCGTGAATTCTGCAAACAAGAATCCTTTGCAGATTGTCATAAATCGGAAAAGAGCCTGCCCAAACGGGCAGGCTCTTTTTTATTCGGTTGAAGATGACGGCGCTGTCATGATGAACTGCACGATCTCGTTCATCGGTGAAGTCGCGAGGTAAGGCCTTACAGGCTCTGCCTGATCACTCGACTGCAGGACATCCTTCGTATCGTAACGCTGTACCTCAGAAGCAAAGATTTGATACGTTCGCTTATCCGGGTCAAACTGCATGAGATAAATGTACCGCCTGTTGAGGTCGGCGCGAATAACGGCCACTCTGGCAGTCCAGAGTGTTTTCTGCACATCGTTTTCCACGACCTGATCCGATGAAATCGAATCGGTATCTACATAATAGCCCGTCGAACCGTTTGCATCTACAAACTGCATATTCTCGGCATAGACGCGGCTCATGAATACCATCAGGCAGGCGGCCAGTACACAGCCGATCTTCCGGATATTCATCAATCTATCGCCCTTTCCTATTTTCCGATATGGTTGAAACTGCTTTCTTTTTTCATTTACTATCTTCCTATTATAAAAAAATCTTTTTGGCACGTCAAGCATAGTTGCTATGCTCTGCAGCCAAAAAGATTTCTCTTCTTATTTATTCAGCAGCAGACTGAAATGAATCAGCAGATGCGCGGCACAAGATTGCCGAGCGGCATATCGACGATGCGGATGCCGCCAATGGCTGTCCTGAGGCCGACCTGGCCCGGAGCTTCTGCCGTGACTTCGCCGATGATGCAGGCATCTTTGCCGTACTTATTGGCCTTCATGACCGAAAGGACCTTGTCGGCCTCTTCTGCCGGCACAAAGGCAATGCACTTGCCTTCATTGGCCAGATACAGAGGGTCAAAGCCAAGAATGTCACAGACGCCCTGAACTTCCGCGCGAATTGGCAGAGCATCCTCATCGATGAGCACGCCGCAGCGGGATGCTTCCGCAATTTCATTGAGTACAGCTGCCACGCCGCCGCGCGTCGGGTCGCGCAGCACGGCGATATCAGGAGCCGCTTCAAGCATCGCACGCGTCAAAGAGTTCAAGGGGGCACAGTCCGTCTTGATGGTATCCGGCAGTTCGAGGCCATGACGGCCCGCGAGCACGGTTGCCGCATGGTCGCCGATAAAGCCCGAGAGCAGCACTTTCATGCCGGGCTTCACGCGCTTTGGCGAAATATCCGTTCCCGCAATGATATCACCGATGCCGGCCGTATTGATGAAAATGCCGTCCGCCTTGCCGCATTCGACGACTTTCGTATCGCCCGTGACAATGGCAATGCCGGCCTCATCGGCCATCTGACGCATCGTATGCGCGATTTTCCTGAGGTCCGCGATGGGGAAACCCTCTTCGAGAATCATGCCGACCGAGATGTAGCGCGGTACGGCCCCCGTCATCGAAAGGTCGTTGACCGTGCCGCAGACCGCGAGCTTGCCGATGTTGCCGCCGTTGAAAAAAAGCGGCTGCACGACGTAAGAATCCGTCGTAAACGCAACATGGGCACTCATATTGACGGACGCGCCGTCGTGAAGCTCATTGAGATAAGGATTGGAAAACTCCGGCAGGATGACCTCCTGCATGAGCTGCTGGCTCATCTTGCCGCCGGCGCCATGCGCCATCGTTATGCGTTCATCTGCCATATGAAAATCTCCCCTGTCCGTATTTATACCAAGCCGCGCAGACACCTTCGACCGAGACCATGCACGGGCCGACCGCATGCGTCGGCACACATACTTTGCCGAAAAGCGGGCATTCCTTCGGCGTCACGATGCCGCGCAGCACTTCGCCGCAGCGGCAGCCCGGCTTATTTTTGCCCATAGGCACATCGAGGGGCAAAAGCCGCTCGATATCGTAAGCCGCAAATTCCTCGCGCATGCGGAGGCCGGAGAGCGGAATGATGCCGATGCCGCGCCAGGCCGCATCAGCCGGCTCGTAGACGAGCTCCGTTGCCTTACGTGCGGCAGGGCTGCCCTCTTCGCGCACGACACTGCCGTATTCGTTCTCGATGCGTGCCTCACCCTTTGTGACCTGCTGCATCAGGCGGTAAAGAGAACGCAGAATCTGCAGGGGCTCAAAGCCCGTGACTACACCAGGCATATGATACTCTGAAGCGAGGAAGGAAAATACCCCCGTGCCCGTGATGACCGAGACATGGCCCGGCAGAATGAAGCCATCGACGCGCACATCGGGGTCATCGAGCAGGGCGCGCAGAGCAGGCGGCACGAGTTTCTGGGCAGAAAGCATGTAGAGATTCGTAAGCCCCTGCTCTTTGGCCGCGAGCACGGTGGCTGCCGCCGTCGGCGCCGTCGTCTCAAAACCGACGGCGAGGAATATGACTTTTTTATCCGGATTGTCCTTGGCAATCTGGATGCTGTCGAGCGGCGAATAGACAATGCGGATATCCGCGCCCTGTGCCTTGGCTTCCATAAGACTCGACTCAGAGCCCGGCACCTTGAGCATATCGCCAAACGTCGTGATAATCGTGTCATCGCGCAGCGAATAGGCAATGGCCTTATCCATATAATCATCCGGCGTCACGCAGACAGGACAGCCGGGACCTGAGACGAGTTCGACATTTTCTGGCAGCATCTGGCGCAGACCGGCGCGGAAAATGGCTACGGTATGTGTGCCGCAGACTTCCATAAAACGAAGTTTATGGTCTGCCTTTTCTGCCATGCGGCCGATTTCCGCTACCAATCTTTTGGCGAGCTCACGCTCTTCCTGTTTTGTCATATCTGCATACCACTCGCTTCCTCTGGAATATCCGTAACCGTGCGCTCTGCGCCGTTCATCTCGGCGAGCAGGGCATTCGTCTCCGCGACCTCTTCCTCGCTGACTTTCTGGATGGCAAAGCCGGCGTGAACGAGTACGTAATCGCCGACCTGCGTCTCCGGCAGCAGCATCAGGCTGATGTCGCGCTCCACGCCCGAAATATCCACTTTGCCCATGGCATCATGAATAGCGACTACTTTAGCAGGAACTGCCAAACACATACTTCTTACCTCCGCTTCTATAATATAGCAGTATAATTTATTTCTGTTCCATTTCCGCTTTCACGGCTTCTTCCGCCACAACACCGTAATTCACAGTGCCGTTTTCCGCCTTTTTCTGCGGCTTGATGCCCCATTCTTTAAGAACGGACACGGCCTCTTCTGCCACCTGAGGCAAAAGTTCCTTCATTTCAGGACTCAGTTCCACGCCTGCCTCTAAATCGTAAGGCTGGGCGCCGAGTACGACGACCTCCGGAATCTTGTGTCCCGTGACCGTCAGCAGGGCCAGCACGTCCTGAATGCCGACTTCATGGGCACTGAGTTTCTCCTGAAAATGTTCCATGATGGCATCATTATGGAAATGAAACCGTGTTCCAGGAGCCTGACCGCCATTGATGGAATCAATGACAAGGAGCTTTTTCGTGCCCGTCACATATTGTGTGAGCTCGATGCCGAGCGTGCCGCCATCGACAATCTGGACTTCTTCCGGGAAATCGTAGTGAGCATCGAGATATTCCGCGACGCGCACGCCAAAGCCCTCATCGCGCAGGATGACATTGCCCACGCCAAGGACCGTGACTTCAGCCGGATGCAGGACATTGTCGAGAGCCGCAGCATCCTCGCGGCCGTTGCCAAATACGTCAGCCATATTACGCTCCTTTTTTCTGCTTGTCCGCGACGCGTGCGAGCAGCCAGCTGCACCACTCGTCAATGCCCTGTTCCTTTGTGCACGAGACTTCAACGACCGTCATGCCAGGATGCAAAGTCGTGATATCTTCACGCGCAGCTGCCATATCGAAATTGCAGTACGGCACGAGGTCGACTTTATTGAGCAGGGCAATGGCCGACTCCTTAAAAATCAGAGGATATTTCATCGGCTTATCATCGCCCTCTGTAATCGAAAGCACAACACCTTTGTCGTCCTCACCGACGGCGAACTCTGCAGGGCAGACGAGATTGCCGACATTCTCGACGATGAGCAGGTCGAGATGATCGAGGTCAAGCTGCTTGGCGACTTTCTGTACCATCGGTGCATCGAGATGGCAGCCTCCAGCCGTATTGATCTGAATGACCGGCACGCCGTGTTTTTCAATGCGGTCCGCGTCTTTGCTCGTGAAGAGGTCTCCCTCGATGACCGCCATGCGGACCTTGTCCTTGAGCTTTTCCATGGTCTTTTCGAGCACCGACGTCTTGCCGGCTCCCGGCGAGCCCATGAGATTGATGACATAGACGCCCTTTTCCGCGAAAAGGGCCTGATTTTCAGCCGCTACGCGGTCGTTTTCACCTAAAATATTCTTCATGACCTGAATTTCAGCCATTTAATCCACCTCCAGATATTCCACCTGCATCTCGCGTCCCGAAATGGTCTTGAGGACTCCGTCCTTACATTCCGGACACCAGAAATCATAGTGCTCAATATGGAATGTTTTGCCGCATTTGACGCAGCGCCCCATCAGCGGCACATGTTTGACCTTGATCTCGGCGCCTTCGGCTATCGTTCCCTTGGCTATCATATCGAAGGAAAATGTCAAAGAGTCGACAACCACGCCGGACATCTCGCCAATCAAAAGCCCGATCTCGCGGATGCGTTTGGCATCATTCTTCTTCGCATAGTCCAAGGCAATATCGAGCACGCCCTCGGCAATCGCCATTTCATGCATAGTATGTTCTCCTGCAGCCAAAACTGCTTCACAGAAAAACGCCTCCCCGCCATCTTACCTGACAGCTGGGAAGGCGTTCCATCAATTTATTACCGGTTCATTATAACGCGGCTTCGAGATTACGTGCCTGCAGGACACCCAGGATATCCATGAGCTTCGTCTTAGCGGGGCTGTAATCCACCGTTGTCTCACCGTCGTGTGCATGAATGTGGACAAAGAGCACGCCCGGCAGGCCGAGCAGAGCCTTCTCTACTTCCTTTGCACTCTCTTCTGTATAGCCTTTGACCGTAAACTGGAGACGCGTATTGCCGTTTGTCTCGCCGCAGCCGCATTCTTTACACATAAGTCAGTTACTCCTTTATTCCCTTGGGAATGTTCATTTCTTCTTCGGCTTCGGGCCTTCCTCATTGATTTCCGGAGCATCGAGCGGTACATGCTCGAGGAATTTCACGCCGGAGAACATCGAGGAAGCTTCGCCCTCGGCTTCCATGAGGTCTGCGCGCAGAACCATGTAAACATGGCCGATGGCGAAGACGATGATGAGCCAGGCGACGATATGATGGACCCAATGCGTGACCATCTCACCGCCGAGCACGACATTGACCCAGCCAAACAGCGTGCCGCCGATGGCATTTGGCTCTGTCATGTAGTACATCGCAAAGCCCGTGAGAATCTCGATGAGGACCATCACGTAAAGGCCGACATACGACGTACGTGCCAGCGGGTTGCGCAGATACGGGTCATGGCCCGGTTTCAGCAGCATGTAATGCAGGGCAACGTCAATCGTATCACGGTAGAAGTGGCCCTTCCAGACACGCGGAAAAAGGCGGTCGCCAGGATAGCGGATATAGCCGTAAATGCGCAGGATAAAAGCTGCGCAGAACGCAAACGCCGCAATGAAGTGAATATTTCTTACCCAGTCCATGGACATGGAGGTGTAGGTCGGCTCAATGCCCATTACCGTCATCGGCTTCGTAATCAAAAGTCCGGTAATGAACAGCGTGACGATAGCCAGCACCATGATCCAATGGAACATCCGCAGAAACGGACTGAACAGGTAGTAGACTTTTCGTTTTTCCTCTTTCATTCTACTATTCCTTTCCTTTCCACCAGGACTCCGGCTCACTTCTCAACATGCGTGCCGGAATACGGATCCGTAGTGATGACATTGATTTTCTCGCCCTTGGCATTAAACATATGCGTAGAGCAAGCCATGCACGGGTCGAAGGAACGAACAACCTTGACAATCTCAAGCGGCTTGTCAGCAATCTTGACCTGCGTGTCCATCATGGCCTTCTCATAAGCGCCATGACCGGCTTCATCGTCGCGCGGGCAGGCGTTCCAAGTCGTCGGAACGACAGCCTGATAGTTGTCGACTTTGCCGTTCTTGATAACGACATAGTGAGAAAGTGCACCGCGCGGAGCCTCGTAGAGACCAACACCCTTGCAGTCTTTCGGCCACGTCGACGGATCCCATTTCTCCATGTTCGCCGTCTTCGTATCGCCCGACTTGATGTTCGCGATGAGCTTGTCAAAGAAGAACTTGTTGATTTCTGCATTGAGCTGGCAGTCGAGACCGCGGGCAGCCGTACGGCCGACCATCGTCGGCAGCCAGACTTCCGGTGCGAGGTTCAGGACTTTCGAAACAGCGTCAATCTGGTCGAGCATCATCTTCTCAGCCCAGGTCGGCTCACCGAGCATGCCCTTCTGGGCTTTTGCGTAAATGATAATGTAACGTGCCAGAGGACCGACTTCGCAGACCTTGCCGCGCCATTTCGGCGTCTTGAGCCAGGAGTACTTGCCATTCTCGTTGAGGGCTTTCCAGTCCGTCGGCGTGCCTTCTTTCGGACCCGTGAATTTCGGTGCCGTGACACCATCCCACGGATTGAGGTCTTTCTGACCGCCCGACGGATATTCATACCAGGCATGCTCGACGCCTTCCGTCAGTACTTCCGGATCGTTGAGATCTTCCTCATTGAGTTCATAAACTTTGGCTGCAGCCATGCCCTTGCCGAAGTCTTCGACGACACCATTCGTACGGATCAGCAGATTCTTGAAGAAATCGCCATTTGACGTGCCGGAGAACGGCTCAATCGGATACGAGCCATAGCCGATGACGCGCTCCTTGGCAAGTCCGCCGCCGTCTACGCGGCCAGCCTTGACATAAGCCGTGCCGATGGCGAGAAGATCCGGCAGATAGTAATTGTTGACGAGCGTACGGCCAAGGTTGATGGCGCGGTCAACAATGCCAAGACGGGCCGTATTGACCGGTGCATTGCCATCCTCAAGCGAAATAGCGCACGGCATGCCACCGACGACATAATGCGGATGCGGGTTCTTGCCGCCGAAAATGACCTGCGGCGTTACGAGGTCGCGGTGCTTGTCGAGCATCTCGAGATAATGCGCGATGGCCATGAGGTGAACCTCAGGCGGCAGCAGTTTGTAGTCCGGATGATCCCACCAATTGGCGGAGAAAATACCGAGCTGGCCGCTTTCAACGATGGCCTGGACCTTATTCTTGATTTCTGCAAAATACTGCGGCGTAGCAGCCGGGAAATCATGGTCGTATGCTTCCGTCACCAAAGTGCCCGGAGCGCGGAACGGCAATTTGTACGTATTGAGCACCGTATTCTGCAGATTTGCCGTAGCCACAGGATCTGCTGCGAGGGCTTCAACCGGGCTGACCCAGTCGAGTGCATGCAGATGATAGAAATGGACGATATGGTCCTGCACGGTCAGCGTAGCTGCCATGATATTGCGGATGTAGTTGGCGTTTTTCGGGATCTTGATGCCGAGAGCATCTTCAACGGCACGCAGGGCACCGAGAGCATGTGCACTCGTGCAGACGCCGCAGATACGCTGGATATAAGCCCAGGCATCGCGCGGGTCACGGTCTTTCATGACGAGCTCAAGGCCGCGCCACGCCGTACCGGAAGAAAGAGCATCGGTTACTTTGCCCGAGCCCTCGTCGACCTGCACTTCAACGCGCAGATGACCTTCAATTCTTGTAATCGGATCTACTACTACGTGTTTCATTTATTCACCTGCTCCCCATTCTCTTTCTCAGCGGCATCGCGTTTCTTCTTCTGTACCACGCTGGCTGCGGCGTGTGCTGCTACGCCGACGGCCGTAACGGCAGCGAGACCGGCACCAATCTTATCGACATCGCCGAGCGGCGGTGCAAAGCGCGGCAGGCGCTCGCTCATATTGCCCTCATCCCAGAAATGAGCGTTCGAGCAGCCGATGCACGGTGCACCGGACTGGATTGGGTAGCTCATGCCCTGGAACCAGCGCATATTGCCGCAGGAGTTGTACGTCTCCGGACCGCGGCAGCCGAGCTTATAGAGGCACCAGCCGGCCTTCGAGCCTTCATCATCGAAGCTCTCAGCGAACATGCCGGCATCGAAGAACGGACGGCGGTAGCACGTATCATGGATGCGGTTGCCGTAGAACTGCTTCGGACGGCCCTCGCCATCGAGCGGCGGTACCGTACCGAAGAGAGCGACATGCATGATGACACCCGTCATGACCTCCGGGATTGGCGGGCATCCCGGTACATTGACGACCGGCGTCTTGCCCGTGAAATGCGCAATGCCCGAAGAGCCCGTCGGGTTTGGCTTAGCGGCCTGGATGCCGCCCGAAACGGCGCAGGTGCCATAGGCAATGACCGCAGCGGCATTTTCGGCAGCGCGCTGCAGCGTGTGCGTGAACGGATGACCGCCGCTCATGCAGTAAACGCCATTGTCCTTCGTGCAGGCAGCACCTTCGACAGCCAGAATATACTGACCCTTATACTTCTGAATCGTCTCCTCGAGGTGGGCCTCGAACGGCTCACCGCTGGCAGCAGAAAGCAGATGATCGTACTCGAGAGCAACCTGGCTCAGGATGACATCCGAAGCATACGGAGAACCGGAACGGATGAAGGACTCATCACAGCCCGTGCATTCGTGTCCATGAATCCAGATGACGACTGGAAGCGGTTTTTTCTCGGCAGCCTCGACGACCTTGGAAAGCTTATCCGTGCTCAGGCCCATCAGAGACGTCAGTGCAACGCAGCCCTTGACAAAGCTGCGGCGGCTCATGCCTTTTCTGAGATATACATCCCACATACTCTCCCGTTTGTCCACTTTTTTACCTCCTCATTAATCCTTGCGGATTCCGTTGCGACTCCCTTGACAGTGGCGGCTCGTTTCCTCTGTCGGCAGAAGGCAGACGCGTTAGTGTGGCTTATCTTATTTTATTATACGCTGAATACGAAGAAATATCCACATCTATTCTCACATCTAATCATGATAAATTTTATTGATATATCATGAGGAATAGTAAGAATAAATATATTGATAAATCATATTTATTCAGCATATATATTGTTTGGCAATTGTGTTTATGTTCGCGGTTATGCTCATGAATTCCTGCTCTGCATCCCGTTTTTTTATTCCTTTTCCGCATGGCACGGATAGAAATTCTGAATAAAGGCAAAAAAACTTGAAAATACGCGGCAAACGCGGTATACTGAATTTTGTCTTGGGGACGTAGCTCAGCTGGGAGAGCGTTCGGTTCGCATCCGAGAGGTCGAGGGTTCAATCCCCTTCGTCTCCACCAAACAGGATATACAGCAGGCAGAGGCCTGCTTTTTTTATGCCATGATGCAGAAGGCTTCTTCTCTGCACCTTATCTTCTTTGAAAATTCGCAGTCATTGACAAGCTCTCCAAACAGTGTTATTCTTATGTTGTAATTTAGTTGAGTACAACATTTTATGGAAAGGAAGATTGCTATGACAAAAGAAGAAGTTCTGCAGCATGTCAAAGGTGTCGTCGAGGCTCCGAGCGTTTACGCCGGCCTTAAAAAAGTCGCTGAGGATTACCTCGCTTCCGTCGGCAAAGCCGATGAAAAAGAAAAGGCACAGGCCCTTATCGCTGCACTCAAGGAATGTGTCTGCAGCATCGATGACGTTATTCCGTTCTTTGATTCCGATAAGGCAAAAGAAGCCTTCGGCGCGGAGCAGGCCGCTGCCATGAGCAAAAAAGCCCATGAAGTCAAGGCTGCCGGCGGTGATACCTGCTTCTGCCCGGCCTGCACGAACGGCAAATTCGTCCTCGACCACCAGGATGTCCTGCTTGGCTGAGGCAAAGCATAAGATTCTTCCATAATATAAAAGAGACTGCGCGGGGCAGTCTCTTTTTGTATGCAGAACTTTGTTTTAGTCTTTGAAAACACTCATATCGAGGCTTGTAAAGCCCTTGAGGAATTCCTGTACTTTGGCGGCAATCTCAGCCACACCGCCTTTTTTGCGGCTTTCGATGTTCAGAGGCATCTGCGGGTCATGAAGGCTCATGCGCAGAAGCGCCCAGCCATCGGGGAATACCAGACGCACGCCCTCATAAGACGGCTTGGCCGAGCGAATGCCGGCCTCGGCTGCGCGCTCTTCAAATACCGTGAGGACATTGGCACCGTAGCCGCGGAAATCTTCCTCGCCCATGATCTTCATGCGGAATTCGCGGCTCTCGACCGGTTCGCCGAGATTCTTGACGAGGTCAGCAAGATGGCGTCCCTTGGCCTTGGCCTTAGCAGCTGCGATGAGCAGTTTGACAGCGAGGTAAGCGCCATCATCAAGGTAATAGTTCTCGGAAAGGGCACCGTGACCGCTCGTCTCGATGGCCAGAGGCGAAACCGTCCCCTCTTTGTTCAGTTCGATGCACTTATCAATGACATTTTTATAACCGCGTTTATAGCGCAGATGTTTGAGGCCGAGCTCACCCTGCAGGAATTCCGTGAGCTCATCGCTCGTGACGGAGTCCGTGACAATCGTGCTGCCCGGATAATCCGGTGCGATAATGGCGGCCATCATCGCAATCAGGGCGTTGCGGCTGATTTCCTTGCCATTCTTCAGGACAGCGCTCATGCGGTCGACATCCGTATCGAAAATCAGGCCGAGGTCTGCATGACTGTCAAGCACAGCCTTGCGGATAGCGGCCATGGCCTGCTTATTCTCCGGATTCGGGATGTGATTTGGGAAATGACCGTCCGGCTCCAGGAAAACACTGCCCGACGTATCGGCGCCGAGGCGGCCGAGCACCTGCGTCGCAAAAAAGCCGCCCGCACCGTTGCCGGCATCGACGACGACATGCATGCCGCGAAGCGGCGTATCGCCCATATTGAGCGCCGCGCGGATTTTCTTGCGCAGATGGTGGCAGTAGCGGTCGATGAGGTTGTATTTCTGAACCTTCGTCAAATCGCCCGTGACCTCCGGATTGCGGGCTGCCGCTTCGAGGATGGCGAGGATGTCTTCGTGCTCGACGCCGCCGTCTTTCGTGAAGAACTTGAGGCCGTTGCGGTTAAAGGGCAGGTGGCTGGCCGTGATCATGATGGAACCGTCCATTTTCGTCTCCGGGAAAACAATGGACATGAACATCGACGGCGTCGACGCGAGGCCGCAGTCGACCGTCACGACACCGGCATACGTCAGGGCCTCAAGCACGGCTTCCTTGAGCATCGGCGCGGAAAGGCGCGAATCATGGCCTACGGCAATGCGCAGATCCTTGATTTTCTTGCCCGTCTTCTGAGACAGGAAATCGAGGAAACCACTCGTAATGCGGTTGGCCGCTTCGGCATTGAGCGTCACAGGCTCATCGGCAACGCCCTCGATGGAAACACCGCGCACGTCACTGCCATTGGCCAGTTTCAACAGATTTTTTTCGGATATTGGCATAGGATTACCCCCCTGCAAGATTGATGCGTTCCTTTATATTGGTACCTATCTTTATTCCATACTTCAGGAAGAAAATCCTGCAAGGCATAGAAAAATGGGAATCGCCGCCTGTGGGGCAATTCCCATTTATTTCTTCATATTATAAAGTGGATCAGTCTTTTTTGCCGCCCAGTACGACTTTTGAGAAAATCACGAGGGCTGCAGCAAAGACAGCCAGGCCGAGGTATTCTGCCGTATCGGCAAAATCCTTGCCCACGATGGCCAAAGGTGCTTCCGAGCCGCCATTCGTGACGGAAACGACGATGACACCGGCCAGCACGACGCCGACAATCGATTCACCGACAATCAGGCCTGAGGCAAAGAGCGTGCCGCGGCGGGCTCCAGCCTTCGCTTTTTCTTCGCCCCATTTTTCCTTCATGTGTTTGCGCAGGAAATAGCCGAGGACAGCACCGACCACGAGCGGCGTCTGTACAGAAGGCGGCAGATAAATGCCCATGCCGACCGCGAGCGGCGGCAGGCTGAGATTTCTCGTATTGCGCTTCAGGAGCTGGTCAACGATGACGAGGACGACGCCGAGGCCAAGGCCGATATAAATGTAATTCCAAGCCAGCGTGCTCGAGAAAATGCCCTGGGCAATCGTCGTCATCAGGGCAGCCTGCGGAGCGGCCAGAGCCTGATTCGGGTCCATATCCGGACGCGGCAGAGCCCCCGGGAAGCCGTAGGCCTGATAAAGAAGATTGAGGACCGGCGCGATGACGAGAGCGCCGACAATGCACCCGAGGAGCAGTGCGACCTGCTGACGCCACGGCGTAGCGCCGACGAGATAGCCCGTCTTGAGGTCCTGCATATTATCGTTTGAAATGCAGGCAATGGCGACGATGATGGACGTCGTGAAGATGGCCGTAGCCGTCGCAAATTTTTCGCCGCCCGGCAGCGCAAAGATGCCAAACGAAGAGCAGAGCGCGTACATGACGAGCGAAGCGACGATGATGGCTAAGATACCGATACCCGAAATCGGGCTCGAGCTCGTGCCGACGAGACCTGCCATGTAAGCGCAGGCAGCGGCAACGAAGAAGCCCATGAGCACGGCAACGCCGACACCGATAAAGGTAAAGGCCAGATTTTCAGAAGCCGGCAGACCTTCCGGGCTGACAAACATATAGAAAATGACGAGCAGACCGGCCACCGTCAGGGAAAAGACCATGGCAACACTCTGGATGCTCATATCGATATCCATGCGATGTTTGCCTTTTTCGGAATCCGGCGTATGCAGGGCAGCCAGAGATTCCTTGACGCCGTCGATGACAGGACGTGCAAGCATGATGAGCGTCCAGACAGCCGCCACACCCATGGCACCGGCACCTATGAGGCGGACGCGCTCCTGATAGACAGAGCCGGCAAATTTCTGCAGAGTCATGCCGTCAGGCAGGGCACTCGTAATCGTGTAATACGGCACAAAGCCAGCCCAGGCAATCAGGATGCCGACGAGCATGGCAAGGCCTGCAGCGATGCCGATGAGGTAACCGGCACCGACAAGAGCTGTGGAATAGCCGAGCGGCAGCTGTGTCATGCCGCGGCCCACAGGAATCCAGAGAGAGAACTGCGAACCGAGGACCTGCAGGGCGTTCGAGCAGAACGCGATGATGCCGGCGAGGACACCGCCCGAAGCGATTTCCTTGACGCCGGAGCCTTCGGCACTCTTCCTGCCCTCTTTATCATCTTTACGCGACTGACTGCCGACTTTAAGGATTTCTGCAGCAGCCACGCCTTCCGGATAAGCGAGGTCGCTGTGCACGACCATGGCGCGGCGCAGCGGGATGGTGAAAAGAACACCAAGGCAGCCGCCGCAGGCCGAGACCATCAAAGTCTGCCAGAACTCAAAGCCCTGCCAGTAACCGATCATCAGCATGCCCGGAATGATAAAGATGATGGCCGACAGCGTGCCGGCAGCCGAAGCCTGCGTCTGTACCATATTGTTCTCGAGAATATTGGAATTCTTCGCCATCTTGAGCACAGCCATCGAGATGACTGCAGCCGGAATGGCTGACGAGAACGTCAGGCCGACTTTAAGTCCGAGGTAGACATTCGACGCTGTGAAGATGACAGTCAAAACAGCACCGAGGAGCATGCCGCGGACAGTGAGCTCAGGCAGCCGCAGTTCGTGCCGCATGAACTCATTCTCTTCTTGTTTCATGATGATTGCTCCTTTAAAGGAATTTTTATTTTTGTGCACCACAGGCGCACAATCACAAACTCCATTATATCATATTTTTTTACGCTGTAAACAAAATTTTCTGTATACAATCGGCATAAAAAAGCCTGCTGCCACTCAGGACAGCAGGACCGAAGCAATCGTATAAATGCAGGTAACGTAAAGCAAAACATAGATGAGCCGGCGTATGAGCATCTTCGGCACATACGGAAAAATCGCATGACCGACAAAAATGCCGATGGCCAGCGCCGGCAGCAGGTAGATGAATTCGCCCCAGGCCGGCACAAGTGACAGCCCGCCAAGCGTGTAGCTCGTCAGCGAGGTCGCATTGCAGAGGAAGAAAAACACAAAACACGTCGCGCGCATGACATCAACCGTCATGCGGCTGTGTGCCATATAGATGAGGAAAGGCGGACCGCCCATGCCGGCCGTTATGGATGTGAAGCCTGAAAAAATGCCCGTGATGCAGGAGTTCCGGCGGCATTCTTTGACGTGCAGGTGCAGAACCTGCATAATGCCGAGCGAAAAGAGGACCATGACGCTGATGAAAATCTTCAGCGTCGCACTCGCAGCATGGTCAAAAGCCCAAAAACCGAGGGGCTGCCCGAGGAGCACGCCGAGGTAAAGCCAGAAAACGAGCTTCAGATTTGCCGTGCGCAGGGAAAAGAGCCCTTGGGCAAAATTCGCACAGCAGGCCAGAAGAAGCATGACGGGCACCGTGAGTTTCGGGTCATAAAAGAGCATTAAGAGCGGGGCCGCGACAATTACGAGTCCAAAGCCCGTGATGGACTGCAGGACAGCCGACAGAAAAATGACAACGGCCGGCCAGAGATGGCCCTCCACGCCCATGAGATACGCTGTAATCATAAATCTCTTCTCTCCCCCTGAACTTGCTAAGATGATTTTATCTTAGCACCGAATCCGGGAAAAGCAAAGAGCCCGCCCTCATAAATTCTGAGGACGGACTCCTTCTATTTGTCCGAACAGGAAGTATTAGTCTTCCCCAAAGAACTCGTTTTCTGCTGCGATGCAGAGCATATGGTAGACGGGCAGATGGAGCTCCTGAATGCGGAACGTCTCATCATCCGGCACGCAGATCGTGATATCCGCAAGGCCGCGGGCTTTAATCTTGCCGCCGCTTTTGCCCGTCAGGGCAATCGTGCGCACGTTCTTGACCTTGGCCATCTGCAGGGCATAGATGACATTCGTCGAATTGCCCGAAGTCGAGATGGCGAGGAGCACATCGCCTTCATTGCCCATGCCCAGAAGCTGCTGGGCAAACGAAAGGTCCGGAGCCTGATCGTTGGCAAAGGCCGTGTTCAGAGCAACCTGGTTGACCATCGAGAGGGCCGGCAGCGCCCCCTGCAGATTCTTCATGAAGTAATCGGCCTCTTCAGGGCAGACCTCGCGCATTTTCTTTTCCATCTCAGGGCCGAGCCTGCGCGGCAGCAAAAAGCCCTTCATGAGCTCGCCGACAATGTGCTCAGCATCCGACGCGCTGCCGCCGTTGCCGCAGACGATGAGTTTATGGCCTGCGGCATAGCTTGCGCAGATGGCCTTGACGGACTCGATGAGATCTTCGCGGCAGACGGCCAGCGCCGGATAACGCGCGATGAGGTCATCGACTTTGTCGAGAGTTGACTTTTTTGGCATATAGACACTTCTTTCCAGTACACATTGAGGTCTGGCAAAAATCGGCCGGACCGACAAAATTTCATATTTTAACGATTGCGGTAGCGGTCCGCCGTGGACTTGGCATCGTAATCGTTTTCGCGCGGCTTGATATCCTGGATGGGCTTATGAGCCTGCGGGGCCGATGCGTTGTCCTGCTGACGCATCTCGAGCGGCTGATGGTAAGCCGTATTCTCACGGCGCGCGGATTTATTGCCGCGGAACTTGTTCCAGAGCCAACGCACGATCATGACGGCCGCAACAATCATGATGCCATTCATCAAAAGGCCCATGATGTCGGCAAACATGCCGCTGCCCATGCCAAAGAAATGCGAAAGCATGGAGCCTAAGAGCATGCCGCCCGCGAACAGGCCGATGCCGCGCATGATGCTGCCGAGACGGCTCGAGCTCTGCGTATTCGTGTTTGCCGCCGTATTGGCCTTTGCATTGGTGTTAGACGCCGGCGCATTCTTCTCAAGGCTCTTGGCATCTTTCGACGGTGCGTACGACGAGCCATTGCCCGAGACGGACTTGCTCTGCGACGTACTGCCCGTGCTGGCTGCCGGCGCCTTTGGTGCAGCCGGAGCCGCCTTCGGGACGCTCATTTTCGCGCCGCCCTTCGCGGCATAAGCGGTGTTAACGGGATTCAGGAAGGCCGGAGCCTCAGGCAGCACCGGAGCTGCCGAGAGCACCATGGCACCGACCATAAACGCCGCCATTGTCTTCTTGAAATTCATATAGATTCTCCTTACCTTATATACACAGAACGATTATTCTTCCTTATAGGATTTGATATCCTCAGGGAAGGCGTAAATCTCACCGACCGTATCGAGTTCGCCCGACAAATAGCGGTCAATGTCATCGACATCGATGTAGAGCTTGCAGTCAATGTCAAGATAGCCCTGTTCACGGCCATTCGACAAATCGCGGATTGCCATGAGCTTTTCGCGGAGCTTCAAAAGCTCGCTGCGCGTGGCGTGGATATCGAGTTTGATCTGCGGCACGCCGTATTCCTTGAGCACCTCGTCCATGGTCATGCGTTGTGACATAATCGTCATCCTCTCTTTTGACTTTTTGATGTTTTTTATTTTAATGATACACGCTGAATACTTCCTGAAAAGCTGCTAAAAATCAGGATTTTTTTGTCTCTTCTTCTTTCTCACGCGCCTGAATGCGGTCTAAGATGCGCTGCAGATGGCGTTTCTGCCTTAAATGCGTCTCATATTCCAAATCATTCGAATCAATGCGCATGCGTTCTTTCAGCATATCGATACTGGCCTGAATCCTCCTTATGGCTTCATTTTCTGCCATCCCTTACACCTCCAGTCTTTATGACTTTATCGGATTCCATACGATTTCATTATACAGGAAAACAGCGTCAGCGACAATGGCAGGGCTCTGCCCGCCGTCAGAGCTGTCATGTTATAATACTTATAATACAATCAGGACCCATGACCGATCTATTTGCACTGAGGTGATTTTATGCTCGATTTCAAAAATATGCGAAAAGAGGGCCTGCAGAAACTGCAGCAGCTGAAAAAAAAGCAGCAGCAGCTCGTTCTTTTGCGCACATCATCCTTCCTCATCATGATCTTTTCCTTTGCAGCAGGCTGGGATGGCCATATTTTCGGCCTTGTGCTCGGCTTTCTGATGCTCACTGCCTTTCTCCTCTTTATCCGCCGCCATCAAAAACTCGGCCTCGCCATGCTGCTGACCGAAAGCCGTCTTGCCTGCCTGCAGGCCTGCCTTGACCGCATTAGCGGCAAATGGCGCGATTTTCCCGATGACGGCCGCGATCTCATGCAAAAAGGACGGCCGCAGGAAGCCGACCTGCCCCTTCTTGGTCCGGCCTCCCTCTATCAATATCTGGTGGCAGCCCGCACAAAAGCAGGACGCCGGCAGCTTGCCTCCCTGCTCTCCCCATATCCGGAATCGCCTGACCGGATTCTGCAGCGGCAGCAGGCCGTCAAAGAGCTCAGCAGCGCGCCGGAAAAGATGATAAAACTTGAGGCCCTCGGCCATCTGCTGCCCCGGCAGGCAGATTTTGCGGAATTCTGTACCATGATGGAACATACGGCCATTCAGCCGCGGGCCGCACTGCGCCTGCTCTCCTTCATCCTGCCAATCATTTCCTTTCTGTCGCTGGGACTTGCCCTTGCAGGATATCTCGGCCTCACGATTCCGGGACTTCTTTTTTCCCTGCAGCTCCTGCTGACCTTCCTGCTGCTGCGGCGCAGTCAGGCCCTGCTCGCACCGCTCATGGCCCTGCCGCAGGAATTTGCCCTCTACGAAAAAATTTTTACAGCCTTCACCCATACAGACTGGCAAAGCCCCCTGCTGCAGGAATATCAGCAAGAACTGCGCGGCGGACAGGCGGCAGAAAGCCTGCAGCAGCTTGCCGCCCTTGCCGACAAAGCCGTCATGCGGCGCAACATCTTTTTCTTTCTCACTGCCAATACGGCCGTTCTCTTTGACCTGCACTGCACGGCAAAAACATTTCACTGGCAGGCGCAGTCAGGCTGTAAACTGCGCCGCTGGCTGCAAATCTGGTCCGAACTTGAGGCTCTGCTCTCCCTTGCCAACGCCGCTGTCACGAGAGCAACAGTCTGCTGGCCAAAATTCCTTGATGGCTCTCCCTGCCTGCAGGGCAAAAATATCACTCCTCTTCTGATAGAAGAAACAAAAGCCGTGCCAAACGATGCAGATTTCAAAGCCGGCACCGGCATCATCACGGGCTCGAATATGAGCGGCAAAACCACCTACATGCGCACGCTCGCCACCTCTGCCATTCTCGCTTACGCCGGCGCCCCCGTCTGCGCCGCTTCCTTCTCGCTGACGCCGATGCGTGTCTTTACCTCGATTCACGTCAGCGATGACCTCTCGAAGGGCATCTCGACCTTTTACGCCGAAATCCTGCGCATCCGCCAGATGGTCGAGGCCTGCAAAGAAGATATTCCCCTCTTCCTCTGCATCGACGAAATCTTCAAGGGCACGAACTCCGCCGACCGCATCACCGGAGCGGCTGCCGCGATCAAGCGCCTGACCGCGCCGCACGCCATCACCCTCGTCACAACCCACGACTTTGAGCTCTGCGACCTCAAATCCTCGAATCATCTGCCCATCCAGAACTATCATTTCGAAGAATACTACAAAGATGACAAAATCCACTTCGACTTTAAAATCAAGCCCGACCGCTGCCACACGACCAACGCCAAATACCTGTTGAAAATGGCCGGCATCCTCTCCTGATCACTCTTCCTCTTGTACAAAAAAGAATCTCGTCAGCTGCTGCCGTAAAGGGCGGGGCATATATTTCGCCTGCAGGAGCGCAGTGTCTGCCCGCAGGGTGGGGCCCAAACAATTCCCCGCGAAACACTGCGATGTAAGAACGCCGCGGCAGGCGGCGAAGTCCCTAAAAGCAAAAACCTGCCATGGGTCCCATTTAACGGAGCGACGAAGCCGAAATATATGCCCCGCCCGCTCTTGCCTCATACAAAAAGCTCCTGCCAAAAATCGGCAGGAGCTTTTCTGGTGTTATAGGAGTGTATAGGATGTTTTAAGATGTTTTGATCTTTGGATGCTTATTTCTTGATATTGAAGGCCTGTTTGCCCGGATAGACGGCACTTTCGCCGAGCTCTTCTTCGATGCGCAGCAGCTGGTTGTACTTCGCCACGCGCTCAGAGCGGGACGGTGCGCCCGTCTTGATCTGGCTCGTGTTGAGTGCCACGGCGAGGTCCGCAATCGTCGTATCTTCCGTTTCGCCCGAACGATGCGAGACAATGGCCGTATAGCCGGCCTTATGTGCCATCTTGATGGCTTCGAGCGTCTCAGAGAGCGTGCCGATCTGGTTGAGCTTGATGAGAATGCTGTTGCCGCAGCCGAGTTCAATGCCCTTTTTCAGTCGTTTCGTGTTCGTGACGAAGAGGTCATCGCCGACGAGCTGTATTTTATCGCCGAGTTCCTTCGTCATCTTCTGCCAGCCTTCCCAATCCTCTTCATCGAGGCCATCCTCGATGGAGTAAATCGGATATTTCTCGATGAGGCTCTTCCAATGCGCGATGAGCTCATCCGACGTGAATTCCTTGCCGGACTTCGGCTGCTTGTAGAAGCCCTTGCCCTTTTCGCTCTTCCACTCAGAAGAAGCGGCATCCATGGCCAGCACGAAATCGCGGCCCGGCTCGTAGCCGGCGTTACGGATCGCCGTGAGGATGTGCTCAATCGTATCTTCATCGCTCTTGAGGTTCGGTGCAAAACCGCCCTCATCGCCGACGGCCGTGGTCTGGCCTTCTTTCTTCAACAGGGCCTGCAGTGCATGGAAGACTTCCGTAGCCCAGCGCAGGCCTTCACGGAACGACGGTGCCCCGGCCGGCATAATCATGAATTCCTGCGTATCGACGGAGTTCGTCGCATGAGCACCGCCGTTCAGGATGTTCATCATCGGCACGGGCAGGCGGTTGCCGTTAAGGCCGCCGAGGAAGCGGTAAAGTGGGATATCCTGCGCCTTGGCTGCTGCCTTAGCCGCGGCGAGCGAGACCGCGAGGATAGCATTGGCACCGAGATTTGACTTGTCTTCCGTACCATCGAGCTTGAGCATGATGCCATCGACTGCGTAAATATCCGATGCATCCGCGCCGATGAGGGCCGGTGCAATCTTTTCATTGACGTTGGCCACGGCCTTCGATACGCCCTTGCCGCCGAATTTCGTCTTGTCGCCGTCGCGGAGCTCCAGCGCCTCAAATTCCCCCGTCGAAGCGCCCGACGGAGCTGCGGCACGGCCAACCGAGCCGTCCGCGAGCGTGACTTCCGCTTCGACCGTCGGATTGCCGCGCGAATCAATGATTTCACGACCGATGACCTGCATAATCTTTAAATAGTCTTTCATGGGAATACCTCCTGATATACGTTCTCATTTACATGTCCAATATAACATAACTGAGATTCGTTTTCAACAGTATGTATATATTTTTCTTTTCACCTTTCGCCTTTATTATAGGAAGAAATGATGCATATTTCTGTTGCAATAGCGACACAATCAGATAAAAAGTCACTTAATATGCATTTTGACCACAAAATTTTCCTGTTCTATATAAAAATTTACAAAAAATACGAGACAAATGTCCTTTTATATGGTATTATAAAGTCTATCACATACACATGTACATCTAACAAGGACAGAACTAGGAGGCTGTAATGGAATCATTAATCCCTATACTCAATGCCATCGACTCCTTCATGTGGGGTCCGCCGCTGATTACACTGCTCGTCGGTACGGGTATCTACCTGACAATCCGCCTGAAGCTCCTGCAGGTTTTTCGCCTGCCGAAAGCCCTCAAGCTGATTTTCAAGGCTCAGAATAACGGCCGCGGCGATGTTTCGAGCTTCAAGGCCCTCTGCGTCGCCCTCGCCGCCACGGTCGGCACGGGCAATATCGTCGGTGTTGCTACAGCCGTCAAAGTCGGCGGCCCGGGCGCCATTTTCTGGATGTGGGTCGCTGCCTTCTTCGGCATGGCCACGAAGTATTCGGAAGGTCTCTTAGCCGTCAAATTCCGTTCCGTCGATGAGAAGGGCGCCATTGCCGGCGGTCCGATGTTCTACATCCGCAACGGCATGGGTGAAAAATGGAAGCCGCTCGCCACATTCTTTGCACTCGCCTGCATCGGCGTCGCGTACTTCGGCATCGGCACGTTCCCGCAGGTCAACGCCATCGTCGACAGCATGCAGATTTCCTTTGGTTTCCCAAAAGTTGCGACGGACGTCATCCTGACGGTCTTCATCGCGGCCATCACGCTCGGCGGCCTGCAGAGCATCGCCAAAGTCGCTTCGGGCATTGTGCCGTTCATGGCTCTTACTTATGTGGCCATCAGTCTCGGCCTCATCATCATCAACATCGACCAGGTTCCGGCAGCTCTGGGCATGATCATTGAAAGTGCCTTCACGGGCACGGCCGCTGCCGGCGGCTTTGCCGGTTCGACCGTCATGATGGCCATGCAGAACGGCGTCGCGCGCGGCGTCTTCTCGAACGAATCCGGCCTCGGCTCCGCGCCGATTGCCGCTGCTGCCGCCAAGACGAAATGGCCGGCTGAGCAGGGCCTGATTTCCATGACGGGTACGTTCATCGATACAATCATCATCTGCTCCATGACAGGTCTTGCCCTCGTCCTGACGGGTGTATGGCAGGGTGATGCCGCCGGCGCTGCCATGACGAGTGCAGCCTTTGCCAGCGCTTATGGCTTCTTCGGCAGCCAGCTTCTGACGATTGCCCTCGTGCTCTTCGCCTTCACGACGATCCTCGGCTGGAACTACTACGGCGAACGCGCCTGCATCTACCTCTTCGGCAACAAGGGCGTCCTGCCGTACCGCCTGATCTTCATCGCGCTCATCGCGTCCGGTGCCTTCCTCAAACTCGAAGCCATCTGGATTCTCGCGGATATCGTCAACGGCCTCATGGCCATCCCGAACCTCATTGCGCTCATCGCGCTCTCGGGTGTCATCGTCGCTGAAACCAACAAATATATGAACCGTCATAAGAAAGCCAAGGAACTTTCCTCTGACCGTTAAACTCATATGATAAAACAGCGTCTGCTTCTAAAAAAGGAACAGGCGCTGTTTTTCTTTTGTCCATCTTTACAAGTCCCCGCATTTCGTCATAAAATGATAAGAACACCATACTTGTAACATTTGCAGCAGGAAAGGGGTTTTTCTCACGGATATGACGGAATCATTTGAACCGACCCTCACGAAAACCACGCGTCAGGTTTTCTTCGAAGGCGTACATGACGGCACGCCGATTGCACTCGGCTATTTTGTCGTTTCCTTCACGCTCGGCATCGCCGCGCGCAATGCGGGCCTCGACCCGCTGCAGGGCTTCCTCGCGAGTTTCTTCAACAACGCTTCGGCCGGCGAATACGCCGGCTTCACGGTCATCGCCGCCGATGCCCCCTACCTTGAAATCATCCTGATCACGCTCGTGGCCAACGCCCGCTACATGCTGATGAGCTGTGCGCTGTCGCAGAAATTCCCGGCCGGCACCTCCATCTGGCACCGCATTTTCGTGGGTTTTGACGTCACGGACGAAATTTTTGGCATTACGATTGCCCGCAAGGGACCGCTCAATCCCTACTATAATTATGGGGCCATGGCCCTCGCGCTGCCGGGCTGGGCGGTCGGCACAGCTCTCGGTGTCGTCGCCGGCAACATTTTGCCGCCGTCCGTCGTCAGCGCCCTGTCGGTTGCGCTCTACGGCATGTTCCTCTGGGTCATCATCCCGCCTGCGAAGAAAAACCGCATTGTCGGCGGCCTCGTGCTCGTGAGCTTTGCCCTGAGCTATCTGGCCTCCGTCATGCCCATGTTCTCGACACTCTCAGGCGGCACGCGCACGATCATCCTGACCATTGTGATTGCCGGCCTCGGCGCCGCCTTTTTCCCGATTCCGGAAAAAGCCGATTCTGATGATGCAAAGAAAGGAGAGGACGCCTGATGCAGCATAATATCTACATCTATCTGCTGCTGATGTCCGCTGTGACGCTCGCCATCCGCATCGTGCCGCTGACTCTGATCCGCGGCCAAATCAAGAACACCTTTCTGCGTTCCTTCTTGTTCTACGTCCCCTATGTGACGCTGGCCGTCATGACCTTTCCGGCCATCACACAAGCCACGCAGACACCCGTAAGCGGCGCTCTGGCCCTCGTCTTTGGCATCGGCCTCGCGTGGTTTGGCGCAAGCCTCTTTAAAGTCGCCTCGGCCTGCTGCCTCATCGTCTTTATCACGGAGCTTTTCCTGATTCAATGATTGTCTTCTTCCCTATAAAATCATGATTCTGCATATAAAAGCCGCTTCCATCATTTTTTCGTGATGAAAGCGGCTTTTCTTTTATATTCTCCTATTTACGAGGTTTTACGGCTTCATTCGTCCCTTTTCTTGTTCCTAACTGGGGGGGGCAGCTCATCCGGCCATTCAGCCAGACTGTCTTTGATAAACTCATATTCTACAATGGATGCGTAATACACCTCACCGTAGTTGACGTTATGAGCCCTGCGCCAGATTGAGGAAACCCATTTTTTATTTCCCTTCGCCGTACGGATCCGGTAAATCAGGCTGTACGTCCTGCCCGGATTTTCTGCCAGCTCCCGGTAAACAATCTCCGCCACGCGTTTCCTGTCGCAGGGGCAGATGACATTGTCAGCATTTTCCTTCGTATAGTTCATGAACTCGCTGACATTGCTGCATTCAAAGAGGCTGACCATGGCCTTATTGATAAACAGAATCTTGCCGCCTATTTTTCCTTCACTGACGAGCAGAGCCGTCGGCAGGTTGCTCGTGATGGTCTGCAGGTTGAAGCCCAAAGAGCTCCTGCTGAGCTGCTCCATCGATTCATCGTAGATGCGGTAATGATTGCGGCCCCGAAGCTTCACGGCATAAAGCGCCGTATCGGCCTGATGGAAGAGCTTTGCCAGAGGCATGCCATCGCCCTGATACAGGGCATAGCCAATCGACACGGAGAATACATGCGTCTCGCCGGCGAACTGGAACTGCTTCAGCTTCTTCGAAAAAGTCCGAATCACCTCTTCCACCGTTTCCGGTGTCACATCGGTCATGAAAACAACGAATTCATCACCGCCATTGCGCCCAATGATGTGCTGGCTGCCAAAATTCTCCCGCAAATCTCTCGCCATCACGCGCAGGGCCTCATCACCGGCCATATGGCCGTAGAGGTCGTTGATGAATTTGAAACCGTCGAGGTCGAGGCTGATGAGCGCGGCCTTGCCTTTTGGATGCTTCTTGAGCCACGCCGCGATTTCCCGGTCAAGGCCCATGCGGTTCAGAATGCCGGTAAGCGCGTCATAAAAGGACATATGCTCCAGTTTTTCCTGCGAGGCCGCGACTTTCTCGACCATGTTCTGGAAATTGCGGGAAAGCTCGCCGATATCGTCGGGATTTTCATCCTGCAGATGAACCGCGTCGTACTTTCCCGCCCCGACAGTCTGGGCCGCCCCAATGACGGTCTGCAGGCGCGCAGAAAGTCTGCTGATGATATAGAGCGGCAGCAGCGAGACGAGGAAACATACCGTCAGCAGGCCTATGCCCATCTGCAGGAACGCCTTATAAGCACGGCTGTAAATCTGCCCTTTTTGACGCAGATCGATGAGGTTCATGCCATTGCGCAGCGTCTTGACGCCGGCAATGCTGTCTTCATTGCCCCACTTATAGGAAAGCATCTCGGCATCCGTTTTGCCGGCCTGCCCTACTTTCTCCGTGGGGTCCTTCAGGACGATATTCTTATCCTCAAGTTTTGTGCCCATGGGATTCGCTAAAGAGTATTCCATGGAACCCGTGGCATCGCTGAGGATCATCATGCCGTGTTCGCCTTCCGGCTTGTCGTCATAGAGTTTCCCCATAAACGTCTTGAAATCCAGATCCACGCCGATGATGGCCACCATGATGCCATTGCAGTAAACAGGGCTCATATACGATATGATATAGCGGTCAAGGGTCGGCGCGTAATAAGGTCCCGACCATGCGGCCTGTCCCTGCTCCATCATATAAGCAAGGGAAAATATATGGCGCGGCACATTTTTACTGCCGCTTTCCTGTCTTTCAGCCAACACATCGTAAAAAGATTTATCCCTGCCCTGCGATGCCATCCAAAGCGTAGACTTGTTCTCGGAAGGAAAATACAGGTAATAGGAGCAGATCAGGCCAAGGTCGGACTTCGCATCGAGGAAGTCATCTGCTACGAGCTGCGTCATATGTCTCTGAAAATTGGGATTGCGCAGGCTGGCAGGGTCCTTGATTTCCCTCTGCAGAGAATTTGTCGCATACTCGACGATATTTTCCGAACGCAGCAGTTCATCGTCGATTTCCGCGGTCTTGGTATCGACGACATGATTCATATTCTGGATTTCGTAACTATACGTCAGGCTGCTAATGGTTCCGAGGCTGATGCCTCCCATACAGAGAGCCATCAGGATCATGCCAAACAAGCACACAGCCAAAACCTTGCGCTTTAAAGAATAGAATAACTTCATGGCATCCCCTTCATGGCTGGCAGTATGGCGATACCGGTCTCACAAATGATATTTCACGATTTCACGCGCATGACTGCAGCTTACGACTTTTACAACTTATGGATACAAATTATTTTCTTTAAGATTTTATCTCGTTCTGTTATAGACTTCGACGGAGCTTCTCAAATTCCTGTCATTATTTCAAGTATTTTTGTCCCCCCCTAAGGGACAAACTGCTTCCATCTCATTCTCTTCCACCTTTTGATTCCAATTTTGCGGACGCTGCGGAAAGAATACATTGAGGACCCGTTCTTCCTGCGGTTTGCCGAGGAAAGAACCGAGCAAAAAGAACGCCAGCGACACTGTGATGCCAATGACAATCTGATGAAGCCCCATGAATTTAAAGCCCATGCCCTGCGTCAGGCAGTAAGCAAATGTACCGCCGCCCATGGACAAAAGGGCGCCAAGGCGGTTGGCCTTTCGCCAAAACAGACCTAAAAGCAGGGTCCAGAAGAACGCCGTCTCCAAGCCGCCAAACGCGAACATATTGATGATCCAAATAAGGCTCGGCGGCGTCAGCGCGATGATGAAAACGATGACACCAATAACAGCCGTGGCCGCCGTAGAGAGCACGCGCAGGCGCTTTTCCGTGACTTGTCTGCCCTGCTTTTCCACATGGTGCAGATAAACATCCTTGACGAGCGCCGAAGAAGCGACAATCAAAAGGCCCGAAATCGTCGAAATCGAAGCCGCGAGTGGCCCAATGATGGCAAAGCCCACGAGAGCCGGCGGCAGCGCCGTGACAATGGTCTTCGGGATGATGTAATCCACGCCGCCATATTCAGCGAGCGGCCCCGTCAATACGCCATGAGCGAGGATGCCCGTGAAATTGACGCCAATATTCATAAAGCCGACAACGACCGTGCCAATCAGCATGGCCCTGTGCAGGCTCTTCGTATCCTTGTAGCTGATGCCGCGCACGACCGACTGCGGCAGCGCAATGGTGCAGATGCCGACGAGCAGCCACTGAGTCAAATAGAGTCCGACAGGCATATGACCAGCCGACAATGGTTCGAGCATTTCAGGATGGTTCAGATGGATATTTTCCATGATGGCTGTGTAGCCGCCGCCCGCTTCGAGTACATAATATAGAAGCAAAGCGATGCCAATCATCATCATGACGGCGCAGCACGTATCCGTGATAGCCACGGCGCGGAAGCCGCCAATGCTCGTATAGAGCACGACGACGAGGCCAAAGAGCAGCAGGCCCATCTCGTAGCTGTAGCCCGTGACGGTCGCGAAAAGTTTCGCGCCGCCGACAAACTGGGCCGTCATCGTGCCGCAGAAAAACAGCACGATGATGAAAGCAGAAAGAGCCGCAAGGCCGTCCGACTGAAAGCGCTCCCTGATAATGTCCACAACCGTGACGGCATCAAAACGGCGCGAAAGCAGGGCCACGCGCTTGCCGAAGATGCCGAGCACGAGAAAAATGGCCGTGACCTGCACGACAGCCATATAGACCCAGCCAAAGCCGATCTGCCAGGCCATGCCGGGGCCGCCGACAAACGAGCTCACGGAGCTGTACGTCGCGACTGTCGTCATCGCGAGCACGAAGCCGCCGAGGTCGTGGTTGCCGATGAAATACGTCTGCACAAAATTCTTGCCGACACTCTGCCGGCGCACCCAGAAACCGATGGCCACCATAAAGCCCATGAAGATGAGGAGTGGCAGCAGAGCTGAGAGATTTCCTTCATTTGTCATCATGTCCGGCCTCCTCATCCTCAAGACTCATATCCTCAAAAACGGTCGCCGTCAAAATCTTGACGCCAAGGATAGCAAAAAGCCAGACTCCAATCGTCGCGGTCCATACCCAAAGCGGCAGATGGAAGATTTCCACGCTGACACTTGCCAGGCCAAAGCCCGCAAAAACCCAGAAGCCAATCAGGATGAGGAGCAGCAGCCCCGTGGCTGCCGCCTCTTTTTGTACCTGCCGGTACTTTTCGTAGTTATTCATTTTTTTCCTCCTTGTACAGTCGCGCCCTTTGAGTCGGCGCGTACCGTCATGTTTTATGATGGCACGAACAGGGAGATTTGTCAAAAAAATAGGAGCCGCTTGCGCGGCTCCCTCTCTTGGGTAGAGAAAAGTATATCAAACGGTCAGTCAAGAGCCTTGAAGGCCTGATCGAGATCGTAAATGATATCGTCGATATGTTCCGTACCGATGGAAAGACGGATTGTGGACGGCGTAATGCCGGAAGCAGCGAGCTCCTGCTCGTTCATCTGCGAATGCGTCGTCGAAGCCGGATGAATGACAAGGGACTTGACGTCGGCAACGTTAGCCAGCAGGCTGAAGACCTTCAGATGGTCGATGAACTTCTTGGCAGCTTCTGCACCGCCCTTGATTTCGAACGTGAAGATCGAGATACCGCCATTCGGGAAATACTTCTTGTAGAGTTCATGGTCCGGATGGTTCGGCAGCGACGGATGGTTGACTTTTTCAACATGCGGGTTCTTGGCGAGATAGTCGACAACCTTAAGAGCATTCTCGACATGACGCTCAACGCGCAGCGACAGCGTCTCCGTGCCCTGCAGCAGCAGGAACGCATTGAACGGCGAAAGCGTAGCGCCTTCATCGCGCAGAATCAGCGTGCGGACGTACGTAGCAAAAGCGGCAGCGCCGACATCTTTCGCGAAGCTGATGCCATGGTAGCTCGGGTTCGGCTCAACGAACTGCGGGAATTTGCCCGAAGCAATCCAGTCGAATTTGCCGCTGTCGACGAGAACGCCGCCAAGCGTCGTGCCGTGGCCGCCGATGAATTTCGTGGCAGAGTGCACAACGATATCGGCGCCATACTCGAACGGACGCAGCTGATACGGCGTAGCAAACGTGCTGTCGACGACAAGAGGAATCTTATGCTTATGAGCAATATCGGCTACAGCCTGAATGTCGATGAGGTTGGCGTTCGGGTTGCCGACGGACTCGATGTAAACGGCACGCGTGTTGTCTTTGATTGCGTCCTCAAAGACCTCGACACCCTTCGTCGGGTCGACAAATGTCGTCTCGATGCCGTAGTTCGGGAACGTATGCTCAAAGAGGTTGTACGTGCCGCCGTAAATCGTCGTAGCCGCGACGATGTGCTGGCCCTGATGAACGAGAGCCTCAAGCGTGTACGTGACAGCAGCTGCGCCGGAAGCAACGGCAACGGCAGCAACGCCGCCTTCAAGAGCTGCGATGCGGCGGGCAAAAATATCTTCCGTCGGGTTCGTCAGACGGCCATAGACGTTGCCGGCATCCTTGAGTGCAAAGCGGTCAGCAGCATGCTGGGCATTGTGGAAAACATAGCTCGTCGTCTGATAAATTGGTACGGCACGTGCATCCGTAGCAGGATCAGCCTGTTCCTGACCAACGTGCAGCTGCAGGGTTTCAAAATGATACTTTCTCTCTTCACTCATGAATAACGGCCCCTTTCTATCGGCAAGTCACGGTGACTTGTAAACATATCTGATTAATATGTTTACATTATAAATGTAACACTGTAACTTGTCAAGGGAAAAGTAAGGGGAAATCACGATTTTGTCGATTTCGTATCCTTGTTAGATGTACCTCTGTCCAACGGCCAGAGGAGACCGTGCAGATTGGCATCGCGAATGACATTATCCATGCAGCCGCGGGCCAGATAGGCGGCCGTACCTGTCGTCGAATATTCATCTTCGTAGAAATCCGAAGACTTCTTGTAGACGAGTTTATCCGTCGTGCGGTCGTAAACGACGAGCTGGACTTCGGCGTAGCTGTGCAGAATCATATCGTGATCCCAATACCAGCTCATCGTCGTATACTGCTCATAGCCGGCAAGCACCGGAATGACGACGAGGTCCGCATTGAGCTTCTCCGCAATCGGCTTCGCCATATTCTTGATGCGCATCTTGCCCGTCATATTTGCTGCCACTTCATCCCATGCGGCCTCGCAGTCCTTTTCCGGAATATATTCAACGGCCTTCAAGGTATCATTCAACGGCACATGCAGGGCCCGGTCAATCTTCGTCTCGAGCTCGTCCTGCACATCCGCACTCGGCTGCTGCCAGCTCTCAATGACCATCGGGAACTGCGCAATGCGCTGCGGCTGCCGCTCCGCCGCCAGCGCCGTGACCGACAGCAGCAAAACAAAAAGAAAACAACTTACGGCGACGATTTTTCTCATGATGCTTACCTCCCTAAAAAGATATATTGTTACATCACCAGCAGTAAGCTTTGACGAGGGAGCTGCCGTAAGCGAAGCTTTCGTGATGAGCGTCAAGAAAATTTTTTCAGACATCCAGCACTTCCTTGCCAGAGACTTTCGTCCAAGCGCAGCGCGTTTAAGTCGGCGGCAAGGATAATAAAAGTCTGAAAAAATTTTTAGCTCATCACGACGCGCAGCGTCGGCAGCTCCCTCGTCATTGCGCCTCGATTGAATTTAATGTATCGCCTTCTTCTTAAAGCGTCCCCCAACGATATCGTGTACGGCATTGATCGTGACGAAGGCATTTTCGTCCTTTTCGAGCACGATTTCCTTGAGTTTGTCGACTTCAAGGCGCGTGACGACGCAGTAAAGCACTTCCTTGGCCTCGCCCGTGTAGCCTCCCTGCCCGTGCAGCAGCGTCACGCCGCGCCCGAGGCGGTCATTTAAAGCCGAGGTGATTTCCTCGTGCTCGTTCGTGACAATCATGACGGCATACGATTCGTCAAGACCCTTGATGACCACATCGATCATCTTCGAAATGACAAAATACGCGACGAGTGAATACATCGCCTTGTCCCAGCCGTAGAGCAGGCCGGCACTCGACAGAATGAACAGATTGATGAACATGACGACTTCGCCGACCGAAAAGACGGAACGGCGGTCCATGATGATCGCGACAATCTCCGTGCCGTCGAGCGAACCGCCCGCGCGGATAATGAGACCGACGCCGAGACCGTCGATGATGCCGCCAAAAATCGCCGCGAGGAACGGGTCGTCCGTAACCTTTGGCAGAGGGGCAAACACGGCCGACCAGAACGACAGAATGCAGATGGCAATGGTCGTGGCAATCGCGAAATTCTTGCCAATCTGCTTATATCCGAGGTAAAGGAACGGAATGTTCAAGAGAATCAGGAACACGCCGAGCGACAGCCCCGTAATCGATGACATCATGATGGAAATACCGACCACGCCGCCATCGATGACATTGTTTGGAATCAGGAAAAGCTCCAGTCCGATGGACGCAATCAGCGCACCGAGGATGATCATCAGGTATTTTTTTACATAGAACGAAGCCTTGCGGTGCTGCCGGATGACAGCCTTGGCCTCCGTTGTTCCCGGCAAATGATGGATATCAGTCATTTATCTCTCTCCTATTTGCAATTGACTTTCTTCATATTATAGTTCCATTATATAGGAAAACGATACAATCCTCCATGAAATTATCATGAATTTTTCTCCATGTGTTACAAAAATCCTTCTGTATTGCTCATTCGCATAAGCGTCCATGCTTTTCGATTCTTTATACTTATTTCTTCATATTGTTTGTTGAATTTGATTGACTTTGACTGACTTTGATGATATTATGAAAGTACAGAAAGGTGTGAACGTCATGCTTACGGAAGAACGATATGCCACTATCCTCCGCATTCTCAAAGAGAAACGGGCTGTGACGGTACCGGAACTCACACGTGCTCTTTGCACCTCAGAATCCACGATTCGCCGCGACCTCACAGAACTCCACAAACGCGGACTTCTCTACAAGGTCTACGGCGGCGCTACTTCCATCGACAACAACTACACCGCTATGGAAGAAGATATGCCGACGAAGAACAGCCAGTGCACCGAGGAAAAAATCGCCATTGCGCGCCGGGCAGCAAGTCTCGTGACGCGCAAAGATTTTGTCTATATCGATGCCGGCTCGACCACGCTGCATATGGTGGATTTTCTGCAGGAGCGTCAGGCCGTCTACGTGACAAACGGACTGCCTCATGCCTCACGTCTGTCCCTCAAGGGTTTCAAGGTGTTCATCCTAGGCGGCCGACTCAAATCCCTCACCGAAGCGGTCATCGGCACTGAGGCTCTGCACAATCTGGAACTCTACAATTTCACCAAAGGATTTTTCGGTGTCAACGGCATCAGCATCAAATCCGGCTTTTCCACACCGGATGCGAGCGAAGGGCTCGTCAAGAGTGAAGCTCTTTCGCGCTGTGAGCACGCCTATGTGCTGGCCGATCAGTCGAAATTCAACAAGATTTCGCCGATCACCTTTGCCAACATCTCCAGTGCTACCATCATCACCGGGCATCTAAGAGACAAGAAGTATCGGGATTGCACGACAATCCTGGAAGGAGAGTAAGAGAAGAATGATCTACACCGTAACTTTCAACCCGTCGCTCGACTACATCGTCCGCCTCGATTCCTTCACGGCCGGCGAAATCAACCGCGTCAACTACGAGCAGGTCTTAGGCGGCGGCAAGGGCATCAACGTCTCGATTGTCCTCGGCAACCTCGGTCATGAGAGCACGGCCCTCGGCTTTACGGCAGGCTTCACGGGCGAGGAAATCAAGCGCCAGCTCGACGGCTTCGGCGTCAAGCATGACTTCGTCCAGCTCGACAACGGCTTCACGCGCATCAACGTCAAAGTCAAGGCCGACAAAGAGACCGAAATCAACGGTCAAGGCCCTGACATCAGCGAAGCGAAGCGCGAAGAGCTCTTTGCCAAACTCGACAAACTGCAGGAAGGCGATACGCTCGTACTCGCCGGCTCCATCCCGAAGACGCTGCCGGACGACATCTACGAAAAAATCATGGCCCGCCTTGAAGGCCGCGGCATCCGCATCGTCGTCGATGCCGAGAAGAAGCTGCTGCTGAACGTCCTCAAGTACCATCCGTTCCTCATCAAGCCGAACAACCACGAACTCGGGGATATGTTCGGCGTCAAGCTCACGACGGATGAAGAGATTGTCACGTACGCCAAGAAGCTGCAGGAAAAAGGTGCTCAGAATGTCCTGATTTCCATGGCTGGCGACGGTGCCATCCTGCTGACGGCCGATGGCACGCACTACAAGAGCCCGGCTCCGAAGGGCAAGCTTATAAACTCCGTCGGCGCCGGCGACTCGATGGTCGCAGGCTTCATCACGGGCTACATGGAGTCCGACGGCGACTTCGAAACGGCCTTCCATATGGGCGTAGCCACGGGTTCGGCTTCCGCGTTCAGCGAGAACCTCGCGACGCGTCCGGAAGTCGAGGCTCTGCTCAAGACCATTGCTTGATAGTTATTTATCCATTCATGATTTCATTTTTATGATAAGGGGAGAAATACATGCGTATTACTGACTTGCTCAAGAGCGAAAGCATTGCTCTTGGCGTAAAGCCGACTGACAAAGAGTCAGCCATCCGTCAGCTCGCTGACCTCATGGCAGCGTCTGGCAATCTTTCCGACAAAGACCAGTACTTAAAAGACGTCTTCGCGCGCGAAGCTTCGGGCACGACGGGCCTTGGCGACGGCATCGCTACGCCGCATGCCAAGAGCACGGGCGTCAAAGAAGCCGGCCTCGCTGCTATGACGGTGCCTGAGGGCATGGACTTCGAGTCCATGGACGGCAAGCCGTCCCGCCTGTTCTTCATGATTGCCGCACCGGATGCTGCCAACGACGCACACATCCAGATCCTGCAGCAGCTAGCCATGATGATTATGGACCCGGACTTCAAAGAAGCCCTGATTGCTGCAAAATCCAAAGAAGAATTCCTGCACCTCATCGACCTCAAGGAAGACGGCAAGTTCGAAGCACCAAAGGCTGAAGCTCCGGCAGAAGCTGCTGAGGAAGCTCCGGCGAGCGACCACATCCAGATTCTCGCCGTCACGGCCTGCCCGACAGGCATTGCCCATACGTTCATGGCCGCTGAAAGCCTTGAACAGCACGCGAAAAAACGCGGCATTTCCATCAAGGTCGAGACGAACGGCTCCGGCGGTGCCAAGAACATCCTGACAGATGATGAAATCGCCGCAGCTGACGGCATCATCGTCGCTGCTGACAAGAACGTCGCCATGGCCCGTTTCAACGGCAAGAAAGTCGTCATCACGAAAGTTGCCGACGGCATCAACAAGGCCGATGAGCTCATCGACCGCGCCCTTGCAGGCGAAGCTCCTGTCTACCACGCTTCGGGCTCCGACACGGAAGAGAGCGCTGCTGACGTGCAGGGCGAGAGCCTCGGCCGCCAGATTTACAAACATTTGATGAACGGCGTTTCCCACATGCTGCCGTTCGTCGTCGGCGGCGGTATCCTCATCGCCCTCGCCTTCCTGTTCGATGATTACTCCATCGACCCGAAGAACTTCGGTTCCAACACGCCGCTCGCTAAATTCTTCAAGGATATCGGCGGTGCGTCGTTCGGCTTCATGCTGCCGGTCCTCGCTGGTTTCATCTCCATGTCGATTGCCGACCGTCCGGGCCTTGCCGTAGGTTTTGTCGGCGGTGCTCTCGCCGGCACGACAGGCTCCGGCTTCCTCGGTGCCCTGATCGCTGGTTTCCTCGGCGGCTACATCGTCAACTTCCTCAAGAAAATCTCGAAGGGTCTGCCAGAGTCGCTCGAAGGCATCAAGCCGATGCTCATCTATCCGTTCTTCGGCATCCTCATCATGGGCTTCATCAGCCTGTTCATCATCGCTCCGCCAGTTTCCGCTATCAACAGCTGGATGGTCGAGACCCTGAAGAACATGGACCCGTCCGCCCGCATCTTCATGGGCATGATTGTCGCCGGCATGATGGCTGTCGACATGGGCGGCCCAATCAACAAAGCTGCGTATGTCACGGGCACGGGCCTGCTGGCTTCCGGTGAATTCCACGTCATGGCTGCCGTCATGGCCGGCGGCATGGTCCCGCCTCTCGCCATCGCTCTCTGCACGACGTTCTTCAAGAACCGCTTCACGGAAAGCGAGCGCAAGGCTGGTGTCACGAACTACGTCATGGGCCTTTCCTTCATCACCGAGGGTGCTATCCCGTTTGCCGCAGCTGACCCGCTGCGCGTCATCCCGTCCTGCGTCATCGGCTCAGCCGTCACAGGTGCCCTGA
The DNA here is from genome assembly GCF_051886055.1 of Mitsuokella apri. NCBI lineage: Bacteria > Bacillati > Bacillota > Negativicutes > Selenomonadales > Selenomonadaceae > Mitsuokella > Mitsuokella apri. The sequence continues at coordinate 72,873 of NZ_JBJEXT010000059.1, forward strand.
CGATGGCCTTTGACTGCACGCTGCGCGCACCGCACGGCGGCATCTTCGTCGTACCGACCATCGGCAACCCGCTGATGTACCTCGTATCGATTCTCGTCGGTGCTGTCGTCGGCTGCATTATCCTCTCGATTCTCAAAAAGCCGCTCAAAAATGGCGAAGAGGCATAAGCTGACCGCCTAACATCACATTGCAGATAAAAAACGTCCCCGCAAGTCCGGTACTTGCAGGGACGTTCTTTTTATCTGCTTTTTTTCTTTTTATTTCAGGCCAAGTCGACGCGCTGAACCCCCTCGAGGCTGCGCACAGCGTCGGCCACGATGACGCCCTTGATGCCCTTGGGATTGTAGACCTCAAGGTCGATATAGAGCAGGTGCCTCCTGCCCTTCTCGCGTTCGCTCTCCTCAATATCCTCGCCCTTGACCTTGATGCTGCGGATATGAAGGTTCATTTCCTCCAGGCAGTTGTTGATGAGCAGCAACTGTCCCGGCTTGTCGATGGTATGCACCGACAGAGAAAAATTCGTCTCGTGGTCGACCCATTCATCAAGGCGCGACATGGCCCCGAGCGTCACGAAGACGAGAGCTGTCGTCAGCAGCGCCCCCTGATAGAAGCCGCCGCCCACGGCCAGGCCTACGCCTGCGACGACCCAAAGGCAGGCCGCCGTCGTGAGTCCTGTGACCGTCAGCCCCTCTTTCATGATGGCACCGGCGCCGAGAAAGCCGATGCCGCTGACGACCTGCGCCGCGAGTCTTGCAGGGTCCGCATTCGTATGCCCCTCGACTTCGGCATAGATGCTCTGCGACATAATCATGACGAGGCACGAGCCGAGGCAGACGAGCATATTCGTGCGCAGGCCGGCGGATTTGCGCCTTGCCTGACGCTCATAGCCGATGATGCCGCCGAGGATGCAGGACAGGACGAGACGCAGCAGAAGTTCTTCCGATGTTAATATCATGTAAATTTTTTATCCACAAAGAAATCCACAACTGTGGATATCTCCCTTGGGACACTCCTTTCTTTTCACTTTCCTACTATAATATATACAGCCCCTTGTGCGTATTGTGGTTAAATATTTCTCCAGATTCACCAAAAATCTGTGGATAATGTGGATAAGTCCGTGGATAACCCCATATATACGCATGAAGTTATCCACTATTCCCATATCTTGGGTTTTAGCCTGTGACTTTTCCCACCTCTACCTGTGGATATCCCTATGTTTATTTTTTCTTATCCGCAGCCCACTGTTGATAAGGATGGAGACTCAGACTCGAGTTATAGTAGCGGGCATCGCCCGACACTTCCACACCGGCCCAGTCTGGCTTTTTAAAGGCCGTATCCTCTGCTGGCAGCTCGATTTCCGCGACCTTGAGCCCTGCATTGGCCCCAGCAAAGATATCGATTTCCCATGTGTATCCCTCATATTCTTCAAGATAGCGCGTTTTTTTCACAGGCGGCGTCTCGCAGAGTGCCAGCATCGCCTCAGCATCGGCGAGGGGAATCTCGTATTCAAATTCAGCGCGGCGGATCCCCGTGTTCTTCCCCTTGACCGTCAGATAGCCTTTGCTGCCGCGAATGCGCACGCGCACGGTGCGTTCCGGCGCCGACGAGAGGTAGCCCTGTGCGATGCGCGTGCCCTTATTTTGCGGCTGCCAGCCTTCTTCTACGAGAAATTTGCGTTCAATTTCCTCTGCCATATTCCTGCCCCTTTCTATGCTTCTGCCATTTCCGTCAGCAGTCTCTGCCGCTGTGCCGCAGTCAGGCATATCTTGCCATGGAACAGGCCGATATAGCCCTGTTCCACAAAACTGTCGATGCAACGCTGCAGTGTGCGGATGCTCATGCCGATTTCATCGGCAATCTGGCGGCGCGTCGTCTTAATGACCATCTCGCGGCCCATATCCTGCGTCTCGGCCAGAAGATACGAGGACAGGCGCTCCTGCGCCGGAATGTACTTGATATTGCCGAGCTACGTCATCGTCGCGCCGACGGCATCGGCAAAGATGCGCGCCACCGTGAAGAAAAACTCCGTATCGCGTCGCAAAGATGTAATGGCGTCCATCGAGATAATCCTTACGGATCTGCACCTTGCCGCTGAGCAAAACGTAGATGAATTTGACCGGGTCCCCCTTCTGCATGAGGACGTTTCCCTTCGAGACTTTCTTCTTATGCACGGAGCGTGCGATATCCTCCGACATGTTGTTCAGTGCTTCCAGCAATTCCAAACAAATCACTTCCTTACGAAATAATTCTCAAAAGTGCCACGCGTCCTGTTTTGCGCCTTTCTTTCAGTATAGAATAAAGACATAGAAAAAGAAAGGAGCGTACGCCAATGAGTACACCACATATTGCCGCCGAACGAGGAGAAATTGCTGAGCGCGTCCTGCTGCCGGGAGACCCGCTGCGCGCCAAACACATCGCCGAGACCTTTCTGACCGACGCAAGATGCTACAGCAATATCCGCAACGTCCTCGGCTACACCGGCCTTTACAAGGGCAAACGCATTTCCGTCCAGAGCACGGGCATGGGCATTCCATCCATCTCCATCTACACGAAAGAGCTCATCACGGAATACGGCGCCAAGACACTCATTCGCGTCGGCAATGTCATGAGCAACGACCGTTTCTACAACGATGAAATTGATAAAACGAAACTTCGCGACTACGGCATTCTCGCCGTTGAGTCCTGATTTTCCCCATAGAACCGGAAGCAAAATGCTTCCGGTCTTTTTTTATCCCCGCAAATAAAACACAAACAAAAATCTCAATGAAGCAGAGGAAGAGCCACCGCTTCATTGAGATTTTAGAGACTTTTGCTTAACGAATGGAAAATTTAGCATCACATACCTGGGAAGAACTGCCAAAGCCAGCCAACCAGCCGATTGATTTCATTGAACCAGACGAGTAGGCCAAAGAGAATCAGCACATAGCCCGATGCGGCCTGAAGCTTTGGCAGCCAGGCATAGACCACGCGCAGGCGCACGAGGCAGTTCTGCCAGACGGCCGTCAAAAGGAAGAACGGCACAGCAAAGCCAAGGGCATAGGCAAAGAGCAACCATGCCCCCTGCCATACCTTCGCCGTCTGTCCGGCGTAAAAGAGGATGACGGCAAGAACAGGGCCCGTGCAGGGCGTCCAGCCCAGTGTAAACGCAGCACCGAGTAAGAATGTGCCGAAGAGACCGAGCCCCCTGAGCTTAGGCGAGAGCAGCGGGCGGCATTCGCGTGAGAGGATAGAAGAATGAATGATCCCCGCCATAAAAGTTCCCATGATAATCATCAGTACAGCCCCGATGCGCCGCATGGCCTCACCATGCAGCAGCAGGAACTGTCCAAGCCAGGAAGCTGTCGCTCCCATCAGCACAAACATCAGCATAAAGCCCGCCAGAAAAGACGTGACCATCATATAGCGATGTCCTGCCGCTTCCCCATCGGACTGGACAAGCAGCATCGAAAATACCGGCAGCATCGGCACAACGCAGGGCGAAGCGAAAGAAATGAACCCCGCCAGCGCGGCCATAAAGAAAGATACCTCCTGCATCGGTTTATTTTTCCTCCGCCTTCAGTTTCTCAATTTCCGACTCCAGCTTTTCCTGGGTCGTACCGCCGACCTGCTGATAGCGCACGATGCCCTTCGCATCGATGATCAGCGTGGTTGGGATGTACTTCACCAGATAATCCGAAGCCGCCTTGTCCTCGGGATCCAGCAGCACCGGCAGCTCATAGCCATTTTCCTTCAGGAAGCTCTGAATCTTTTCAGGGCTCTCCTGCATATTGATGGCATAGAAATTCACATGCTCGTGTTTCGCCGAAGCAAATTTCTGGATTTCCGGCAGTTCGGCACGGCAGGGAGGACACCACGTGGCCCAGAAGTTCAGCACATAAATCGTGTTGTCTTTTGTCCCGTCTATCGTCACGTCCCTACCGTCCAATGCCTTGAGCGCGAGTTTCGGCGCGGCTTTGCCATCAAGCGGTGACTTTGTCAGGTCTTCATTTTCCTGCTGAGTCTGCTGTGACTGCTGTGCTTCCGCCGTTCCCGCGGCATTATTCTTTTGATGCTCACCGATATAATCGTAACAGACCCCTGCCAGCACGAGCAGCACTGCTAAGACTGCTCCTATGATTTTTTTCATCATAATCCCCCTTTGCGTCATGGATTTTCGATGCTTCTCCGTGCAGCAGTGCCCTTTACAGCGATTCCGCCTGATTCTTTCTTATCTTAGAAGAAGAAATCCACGCGGCCGAACAGCTTTTCAGCATCCCTGTCAGCGACGATATCCTTGCCCTTGAAATACCTGCCAATCAGCAGGACGAATCTTGCCGACTTTGACCGTCCAATCCGGGAAACGTCCCTCGGCCCAGACGCGCTTGAGCTCGACTTTTTCGCAGCCGCGCACGCCGGAGTCCTTCTGCAGCTTCGTCTGCGCGTCGAGGCGGGCATGGACCGACCAGTTTTTATCGAGTTCGGCATTTGGCTCCACGCGGAACAGCAGGTCATCATCATTGTGCTTGGTCTTATGCGACGGGTCCTGCGTATCGTGGCGCGTGCTCGTATACGTGTACTCCATGACGCCGTTCCATTTAACCTTATCGGCACTCTTCTCAAGATTGGCCACGCGAACACCGAGATTCCCGAGCTCGGACGAGAATTCCGCTGCGAGCTTGTCGATGACGCCGCGGTCCGCTGCCGAAACATCCGTCTTTGCCATGGCTTTAGCGACCATCTGAGCCATTTCATAGCGCGTGATGGCTTTATTCCCGCGGTAGGTGTTATCCCCATAACCATCTACCACGCCATCCTGCGCCAAAGTCTCAATCGCATCGTAAGCCCAATGGTCTTTCGGCACATCAGCAAACGGATTTACGGAAGCTGCGGAGCATTCCCCACACATCAGCGCAGCTGCCATGGCCGCCATGGACATCGACAAGATAGACTCTTTTCTCATTTGAAAATCCCCCTATTTCTCTCTTATTCTGTTCTCTGTAGAAAAAACACGGCATTTATATTTACCAGATGAAGAGGCCGGCAAAGGCTGCGGAAAGCAGTGAAACGAGAATACCGGAAAGCATCATATAGCCGACGTTTTTCGGAATCAGGTAAATGCGGTCCTCATCAATGAAGCCTTTGAAAGCACTGAGGATAACGCCAACGGAAGCAAAGTTGGCAAACGACGTTACGAAGACGGTCAGCACGGCCTGCATATGATGACTGAACGTGTCCATGATAGGACCAACCTGCCCCATGACGACGAATTCGTTCGTGACAATCTTCATGCCCATGTACTCAGCGAGCTGGAAAGCTTCGCTGAAATCAAGGCCGAGCAGCCAGGCAAACGGGAACATCACAAAGCCAAGCATCTTTTCAAGCGAAACGGCCGGATTAATGAGCGCCAGCAGCTGGTCAATGAGTGCAACAGGAGCGACAAAGGCAATGACCATTGCGACGATGATGAGAATCAGGCGGCCCGAACTGATGATGGAGTTGCCGAGGAAGGAGAAGAACGTCTCCCTCTCGCGTTTATGGCCCGTGATTTTCGAGAGCAGCTTGCCCGACCAGCGGATGACAAACGGCATGACGCCAATATACGACAGGATATCAAACAGCGGTACAATCATGAGGATTGGCAGCAGTGCGCCCGTAAAAAAGTTCATACGTTCCACATGGACCCAGTCCGGAAACGCAAAGGCGATACCAGTATAGGAAACGTCGACAATCCACTGGAACCCCGCAGCCAAGAACAGGACGATATTGCGTCCGACAAAGAACGAAGTCAGGAACCATGCCAGGAACAGATTGAAAAGCGCCAGCACGCCGACTGTTTTCCACGAGATCTCTTTGCGCTTCTTCGAGAACGCCGTGGCAATCCCGATGAACACCAAGAGACCGAGCAGATTGATGCCAAGATACAGATACACAAAAATCCCTCCCAAATCATTTTTACGCATAATCTGTATGCTTTACTATGGATGGTTCTTATTCTAACGAAGAACCGCGTTCAAAAACATGTCATGTGGCACTTTCGATCATTTTTTATGAATCAAAATTAGACTACCATTATGCCTGACTATCGCCTCTCTAATACCGCCCTCGATTTACTGTCATTTTTTGTGAAACAGTGGAAACTCACCGCTGTTCCCCCTGATTTTCATAAAAAGGGGCTATCATGAAACTAATTGACTATGCCGCTGAAATATGGGCGGGATACGAATAAAGTAATTGCGCATCTATCAAGCTTTCCTTATAATAAAAATGTAAATACACTCTGCTACAATAGTAGGGATTCATGCATGATTTCAGAAAAGAAGGTATCATTTTGCAAACAACTCCGATTCCCCCGCGCCGTTCGCGCCGCAAGCACCGAGGTTTCCTCTGGGTTCTCCTCGCCGTCGCTTTCATCGCGGCAGCTGCAGCGGGGGCTCTCTTTGCGTCCAACAGCCTTCTCGACAAGTCGGCTGACGACGTTGTAGAGGATGGCCTGCTGACTGCCAAGGACAAGACGACCATCATGATTATGGGCGTCGATGAACGCGATGACGATGTCGGCCGCAGCGACACCCTGATGGTCGCCACGCTCGACCCGAAAAAAGACCAGGCCGCCCTAATGTCCATCCCGCGTGATACGCGCGTCAAAATCAAGGGACACGGCTGGGACAAAATCAACGCGGCCTACGCCTACGGCAGTGCCAAGGGCGGTTCTGAGGCCGGCGAAAAACTCGCCCAGCGCACAGTCGAGGATTTCTTAGGCGTCAACATGGACCACTACGTCGTCGTCAACATTCAGGCATTCCAGAAAATCATCGATGCCATCGGCGGCATTGATATCGACGTGGAAAAACGCATGTACTACGAAGACCCGTGGGACGACGACGGCGGTCTCATCATCGACCTGCAGCCGGGCATGCAGCATATGGACGGCAAGACCGCGGTCACCTACGTCCGCTACCGCGACGAAGAAGGCGATATCGGCCGCATCAAGCGCCAGCAGAAATTCATGAAGGCCTGCATGGACAAAGTCACCTCGCCGGCCATCATCCCGAAGCTGCCGTCCGTCATCAAGGAAGTCATGTCGTCCGTCAAAACCGACCTTTCGTTCCGTCAGATGCTCGAGTTTGCCGGCACGCTGAAAGAGGCCCAGAAGAACGGCCTCAAGACCGAGATGGTCCCGGGCAAGCCGCTCTACATCGACGGTGTCAGCTACTGGATTCCGGACCTGCAGAAACTGCGCACGACCCTTGCCGATACGCTTGGCATCACGCTGAACGCCAGCGAAAAGGCCCAGCTTGAAAAGGCTCAGCACGAATACGAATCCTCGATTCCTGCGAATGCCACGAGCAAGGCCCCGGCGGCCAAAGCCTCGTCTTCCAGCAGCAGCCAGAAGGGCACGCAGCGGAGTTCATCGAGCAGCAGTTCATCATCAACGAGGAGCAGCCATACGTCAGGCAGCTCTTCTTCGGAGTCGCATTCGACCAGCAGCCAGACCTCGGGCAGCAGCTCAAAATCCTCGTCTGCTTCGTCGAACACGGCACCGGCCGCACCGACGCATTCGGCCAACACCGGCAAGACACAATGATATCCATATAAATAATATAAGCCTCCCTTCGGCATAAGGGAGGCTTATATTATTTATAAATTTTATATCATCATAAATAATTTATATTTGTATTTTGAGCATAAAATAATATAATAGTACTCAACATGATTTTACAACCTTACAAGTTACGCTCATAAAGTTTCAAAAAAGTGTAACATTTATTACTAACATTCGCATTTATCTCACATACAGGGAAAAGCCAGTTCTGATTTTCCCACAGAACTGGAAGCAAGAAGACAAGGAGAAAGGAAGTCTTATTCATGAGTCAGTTAACCGAGCAGGCTTTGGCCTTACATAAAGAGAATCACGGCAAAATCGAGATGCACAGCAAGGTACCTCTCGAAAAGGCAAAAGACCTGACACTGGCTTATTCCCCGGGCGTTGCCGCTCCCTGCCTTGAAATCAAGAAAGATTACAATAAGATTTACGATTACACGAACAAGGGCAATACGGTCGCTGTCGTGACGAACGGCAGTGCCGTCCTCGGCCTCGGCAACATCGGTGCCGGTGCCGGCCTGCCGGTCATGGAAGGCAAATCCATCCTGTTCAAGGGCTTTGCCGGTGTCGACTCCGTGCCTATCTGCCTCGATACGCAGAGCGTCGATGAGATTGTCCGCGCCGTTGAGCTCATGGCCCCGACGTTTGGCGGCATCAACCTCGAAGACATCAAGGCACCGGAGTGCTTTGACATCGAGAAACGCCTGCAGAAGCTCGACATCCCGGTATTCCACGATGACCAGCACGGCACGGCTATTGTCGTCGTCTCGGCCCTTATCAATGCGTTCAAGCTCACGGGCCGCAATTTCAAGGACTCCAAGTTCGTCCTCAATGGTGCAGGCGCTGCCGGTCAGGCCATCACGCGCCTGATTTACAGCATGGGCGGCCGCAACATCATCCTCTGCGACCGCATGGGTGCCATCTTCACGGGCCGCCAGGAAGATATGAACCCGTACAAGGACGATATCGCCAAAATCACAAACCCGCAGCATGAAGAAGGCCAGCTCAAGGATGTCATCAAGGACGCCGATGTCTTCATCGGTGTTTCCGTAGCCGGTGCCGTTACGCAGGATATGGTCCGCTCGATGAAGAAGGACCCGATTGTCATGGGCATGGCCAATCCGACGCCTGAAATCATGCCGGATGAAGCAAAGGCTGCCGGTGCCCGCATCGTCTGCACGGGCCGCAGCGATTTCCCGAATCAGGTCAACAATCTGCTGGCCTTCCCGGGCATCTTCCGCGGCGCTCTCGACGTCCGCGCCACAAAGATCAACGAAGAAATGAAGATGGCTGCCGCAGAGGCCATTGCCAGCCTCGTCGCAGGCGACGAGCTCAAGGAAGACCATGTCATCACGAGCCCGTTTGACCCGCGCGTTGCCCCGCAGGTCGCAGCTGCCGTAGCCGAAGCTGCCATCAAGAGCGGCGTCGCCCGTCTCACGAATGTCACCGGCAAAGACGTTGCCGAGCATACGCGCAAGCTCCTCGCCGAAGAACATGCCAACAACTAAGTCTCTTAAGAAGCTGCACAGCATATAACTGCATATATGAAAAAATCCCGCTGTCTCCAGTAAGGAGTGCAGCGGGATTTTTCTATAAAAGACGGACAAAAATTTATTTTGCCTGCAGGGTTTTAGCGAGTTCCTTAGCCAGCTCAATATCCGAAGCTGGATTCTGCCCCGTAATGAGTTCGCGGTCGTGCACGACATGACTGCCGTACATGCCGTCGACGCGCATTTTGCCACCGGCAATCTGCAGGGCCTGTTCGACGTGGAACGGCATTTCCGTGCCCTTGGCGACTTCGCCCGGCCATTCTTCGGCATCCGAGAGAACGGTCATTTCATAACCATTGTAAATCCAGCCTTTGGCTGCTGCCATGGCACCTTTCGCATCATGCGAAACGAGGGCCTGACGATAGGCAGCAGGATCTGGCAGGGCCGCGAGCATGGCAGCAGGACCATGGCAGATAAAGGCCGTCGGCTTCTGCTTCTCATGGAAATAACGCAGAATCGTGCCGAGGTCTTGATCCTGCATGAGGTCGGTCATCGGCGCGTGGCCGCCCGGCACGAAGACAGCCGCATACTGGCCGAGGCCGCCGTCAATCGCATCTTTCAGGGAAATCGGCTTAAGCCCGTTGACAAATTCTACCGCCTGAGCGCGGGCCTGCTCATCGCCGCCAAAGAATTTTTTGTCGTTCGAACCCTTATCCATGACCGGCATGGCGCCGCTCGGCGTCGCGAGGACAATTTCATAGCCCTGCCCTGCGAGGTATTCTGTCGGCACGGCAAATTCATTGAGGAAGAAGCCGACGTTCATGATGCTCTTATCGGCCAGCTCCATCTGCTGCTGGCTTGAGGCCACGACGAGAATCTTCCCTTTGCTGGCGGCCGCCTCCGAATGACTGCTGAAGAAAGGCAGTACGAGGATGGCTGCCAGACAGAATAAAAATAACTGTTTCATGCAAACTCACTTCCTGATATTCTGTTTCTTTTCCGTATCTTTCTCTTTGCCGGACTGTGCAGAGGGCATGATTTTATCCTGCATATGTGTTTTGCCCCACTCGCACATGGCATTGACGATGGGAGAAAGGCTCCAGCCAAGCTCCGTCAGGCTGTATTCCGTATGCGGCGGCACGACGGGATACACCTTGCGGTGAATGACGCCATCGGCCTCAAGCTCGCGAAGCTGCTGCGTCAGCATCTTCGGCGTAGCCTGCGGCAGCAGACGGTGCAGCTCGCCGTAACGATGCTCGCGCTGCATGAGATGCCAAAGAATAATACATTTATACTTGCCCGCAATCAGGCTTAAAGAAGCCTCAACCGGGCAGTGAAAGATGGTATTCCTGGCCATTTCGTTTCCCCCTCATCTTTGCTTCCATAAAATATACTTTACTTCTGTTTGGCTGCCAGCACAGTCACTGCCAAGCCGCGAACCCATTCCTGATGGCCGATGTTCATCGGGTCCTTCGGATCTTTATGCAGTTCTGCCGCCGGCCTGCCCTTCTGCGATTCCTGCGTCAGGATACGCACGCGGCCCTCAGAAAGGTCTTCGATGAGCCAGGCGTGAATGACGTCAAGGCGGTGCTCGGCATCGCCTTCAGCCCAGCCGTGCCAAGCAAGGCGGCCCGGCTTGTCGCCCTGCGGCGCTTCAAATTCCGTGATTTCCGCCTCAATCGGGAAGCCAAACGTCTTGAAGCGGAAACGCGTGTCGGCCGCAAGCTTCGTGCCCTTCGTATTGTCAAACTCAATGTCACTGGCATTGCTGTAATACGTCGGCCAGATGCTCGTATCGATGAGATTTGCAAATACTTCTTCGGCGTTGATGCCCTTGACGATGACTTCATTGGAAGCGAAGTTATCCGTCAGGCCCGGCAGGTAATCGTGCGGCCAATTGATTTCATTTAACATAATAATATTCCTCCGTAACGTATAAAATCCTTTTTTCTATTCTTGAATTTTTTTGCCGTAGCGGCTCTTTCAGCTGATGATTTCATTTTAGCCGCAAAGAATCCTTTTGTGAAGAATGCACTTTATTGTAGCATAGTACCCAAAAAGATAGTATAACCATGAGCATTTTACTGTTTCTGCACGCACGAGCCCCCGCAATTAACGCAAAAGATGCCATCTGGCTTTTCTTTTTCCGTTCTTCAGTAGTATACTTTTAGTAATATCACAGAAAGAACGTATCGCATCATCATAAGAGGGGGATTTGTGTGTCTACGCCAAAACGCTATATTCTGCTGATCATCGCCGTCATGATTCAGTCGGCCGGCATTGCTCTCGTCGTCAAGAGCCTGCTCGGCACCTCGCCGATTTCAAGCGTGCCGTATGTCCTGAGCCTGATTTCACCGTTTACTTTCGGTCAGACGACTTTTGCCGTCAATATGGTTTTCGTCGTCTTTGAGCTTTTAATGCTCGGCCGCAGCTTTCCGACTGTCTTCTGGCTGCAGATTCCCGTGACGATTGTCTTCGGTCTCTGCATTGACTTTTTTATGGCCCTGTTTACCATCATACCCGAGGCCTATCCCCTGAAAATTGCCCTGTGCATCGTCGGCACGGCCCTTGTCGCCCTCGGCGTTGCCGGACAGGGCATTGCCGACGTGCTCATGCTCGCGGGCGAAGGTGCCGTCTACACCTTTGCACATAAATTCCATATCGACTTCGGTAAGGTCAAAGTCGGCAATGATGTCGGTCTCGTCATCATCGCCGCCATCGTCTCCATGGTCAGCCTCGGCACCATCGAGGGCATCCGCGAAGGCACACTGCTTTCCGCCCTGCTGACCGGCGTCTTCGCCCGCTTCTTCCTGCGCCATTTGAGCCGCGTTGACGGGCACGGCCGCATATATCTTTCCTTTCATTAAAACAGATGGCAAAAGCCCCGTTCCGATTGGGAACGGGGCTTTTTTCTATGGAAATAAATTTATCAGAGGGGCTGACCTTCGACGCTCTCGTTATCCTTTTTGAGGATGATGAAGGCGTAAATGCTGGCCACACAGACGATGCCGGAAATCACGAGGAAGGTGCTCTGATAGCCGATGCTGTCATGCAGGGCACCAAGCGGGGTCGAGAAGATAATCTGGCCGACCTGCGCGGCAATCTGAAAACCGACCATGTAAAGGGTCGTCGAGATACGCGTATCGAAATGCAGCGTGAAATAACGGAAGACCGCGAGGATGAACAGGGCCGTCTCCGGTGCATGCAGCAGTTTGATGATGGCGACGCCAAGGGGATTCGTCACGAGGCCGCAGCCGCCGATGCGGACAATCATGATGCAGCAGCCGAGCAGAATCGCCTTGCGCACACCGATTTTGCGCATGAGAATCGGCACAAGCCCCATCATGATGAACTCGAGGAATACTTCGATGGAATTCAGGACACCGTAAGCCTGCTGGCCTTCGGCCGGCGTCGCAAAGAAGCGTGTAAAGAATTCAGGGAACATCTGCTGGTCAAAGACGGTGTAGAACGTCCAGCTCATGACGACAAAGACAATCATCTTCCAGACATCAAGCATTTTGAACACGCCGATGATTTCGCTGAAGGAAGGAGTCTTGCTCTCCTTGACGCTTTCGGCCTTGACCTCATACTTCTGGCAGAGTGCGGCGTTATTTTCGGGGCGCAGGGCCAAGAGAACAATGAGCTGCACAGCCGCGACGGCCGAGCCCGTCCAGAAAATCAGGTAAGGATTCATCGTGAAGAGGAAGCCGGCGCAGAGGGCCGAAACGGCGTAGCCAAAGGAGCCCCAGGCTCTGGCCTGGCCGTATTCAAACGAATAGCGGCGGCTCAGACGCTCCGTGACAGCCTCAAAAACAGGGCAGGCCGCGAGATACGAAACAGCGAGATAAACGGCGCCAATCGCCGCACCGATGTAGAAATTCGCCGCGAGCATCGGCACATAGACCCAGGTGAAGAACGGCCCTACGAAGAGCTGGCAAATGACGAAGAATTTCAAAAGCGTCTTCTTCATGCCGAGCTTGTCCTGCAGCGAACCGTAGACGAACATCAGGACGAGTGAGACGGCGCAGCCAAAGGAATAAATCGTGCCGACTTGTACGCCTGAAAAGCCCTGCTTCGTCGTCAGCCAAATCTGGAAGAACGACCACCAGATGCCCCAGCCGGCGAAGAATAACAGGATTTCCAGCGAACTTGTCCTGTAAAACGGATTGGTAAATGCCTTGAGCAGATTGCCCATGATTTTTTCCCCTTTCAATACGAAAATCCCCGATTGTTTCTATCGTTTCTATGATACCTAAAATCATAACCTCATGCGAAAATAGATGAGAGTTTATAGAATACGCCATTTTTCATGCGCACAGAGCCTTCCTGCGGCTCCAAGACGATGACGCGCTCTGCGGTCTTCGGATAAAAACGCGTGCTCATGACGACTTCGCCGTCGTTGAAGAAAATCTCCAGCGAGGAACGGTCCTCGTAGACGCGCACCGAAATTTTTTCCTGACCTGCGGGAAGTTTGGCGAAGCGTTCTTCCGCGCGTCCCGTCGCGGCCGACTTGCGCGTGAGCACGATTTCACCGCTTTCCTTCTCGATGCGGACGGATACCTCATCGTCAAAGCCCGCGGCAAAATGCAGCGCGAGGCCCTTGGCCTCCGTGAGGTCAAAGTCAGCTGTGAGCTCGCCGGTCTCCTGCGACCATTCCGCAAATGAAGTCTCTTCTGTCAAAAACATATCAGGCTTGGCAAAGGCTTCTTCGCGCAGCGCCGTCAGCTCTTTGGCGGGCGGCGTCACGACTTTGTCTTCGCGGTAATGGAGCTCGCGCGGCACGGTCATCTGGCCGCACCAGCCGTCGGCCTGTTCCGGCATCGCCGACTCCCACATGTTGAGCCAGCCGACCATCAGGCAGCGTCCATCGGGCGCCTGTGTGACCTGCGGCGCATAAAAGTCAAAGCCGTAATCGAGCAGCTTGAAATCATCGTGATAGAAAATGCCGGACTCATAGTCCATCTTGCCGAGCATCGAGCCCGACTGATGCAGATTGCGGTAGAGCTTTCCTTCCGGCTTGACGCCCTGCGGCGAGAAAATCAGCGCTTCGTGGCCGTCAAACTCCGCGAAGTTCGGGCATTCCCACATGAAGCCCTGATTGCCCTCGGCCTTGGCCATGACATGCTTGAACTGCCAATCCTCAAGATTTTCCGAGGTGAAGACGAGCACCTGCCCCGTCTCCTCTGCCGTCTGTGCGCCGACCACCGCATAATAGCGGCCGCCGTGCTGCCAGATCTTCGGGTCACGGAAATGATGGTCCTCACCAGTCGAGACCTGCTCAACAGGCAATTTGATGACCGGATTTTTGTCCGACTTCGTGAAATGAACGCCATCCGTGCTGACCGCAAGATTCTGCGTCTCGATGCGGTCCGGCTGGCCCGGCTTCTTCAAAAGGTCGACATGACCCGTATAAAGAAGGTAGAATTTGCCGTCCTTTTCAATGCCGCAGCCCGAGAAGCAGCCGTCGGCGTCGTAGGGATGGTCGGGGAACAGTGCGACAGGCTGACGCTCCCAATGCACGAGGTCTTTGCTCGTCGCATGGCCCCAGTGCATCGGGCCCCATTTCGGCTCGTATGTATAATGCTGATAGAAAAGATGGTACTGACCGTCAAAATAAGCAAAACCGTTTGGGTCATTGCACCAGCCCACGCGCGGCGCAATATGGAAGCACGGATACCAGCGCTTGTTGACCTTTGCCTCATTAGCCGCGATAAATTCATCCGGCGTCAGCTGCTCCTGTTTTGTCGTCGTCATTTTCTTCACCTCATAATGTATATCGAATCGGTTCGAGAACCATGCTGATAAAATCGAAACGGCCATTTTAGTCGGGATGTTTGTCTATCGAACCGTTTCGATACTTTGATTATAGTCATGTTCCCTCGTTTTGTCAATCATTTTATCCATTTTATTTTTCTTGTTGCTTTCCTTATACTTATCTGAAAATAACATAAATTATAGGCATAATATGCATCCTGCCGTCATTTGTGATAGACTAAAACAAATGGCAGGAAAGCTGGAAAGGATTGTTTTGTATGGCAAAAATCAAGGATGTCGCCAAACTGGCCGGCGTCAGCACGAGCACGGTATCCCTCGTGCTCAATCACAAGGGATATGTATCCGAGGCCACGCGGGCCAAAGTCGAAGCGGCCGTCGAAAAACTGCATTATGTCCCGAGCGAGGTCGGACGCAACCTCTCGCTGAACCGCACGAATCTCATCGGCGTCATCATCCCCGACGTCGCACATCCCTTTTTTGCGGCCCTGCTGCACGAAATCGAGATTGCCCTCTACGATTTTGGCTATAAGACGATGGTCTGCTCGACCGGTGAAAAGAAAAATGCCGAGCTCGCCTTCCTCGACATGCTGCGCCGCCATACGATGGACGGCCTGATCATCGGCGCGCATGCCCTGCACATCGAAAACTACCGCCATATCGAACTGCCCGTCATCGCTTTTGACCGCTATCTCTGCGACGAAATCCCGATTGTCCGCGCCGACCACCATCAGGGCGGTGAAATGGCCGCCAAGGCCCTGCTGCGCCGCCAGCCGCGTCACGTCGTCCAAATCACCGGTGCTCCGACCATCCACACGACCGCCCACGAACACGAGGATATCTTTGCCCATTGCATCAAAGAGGCCGGCGTCCGGCTCGACACGATTGTCATGCCGGCCAATGCCCTGCAGCCAAAGGATTTTGCCCTTGCCGCCCGCGAGATTTTTGAGACCTATCCCGATGTCGACGCCATCTCAAGTGCGGACCTCGGTGCCATCTGCGCCCTGCGCGAGGCCGTACGCCGCGGCCGCAGAGTTCCCGAGGACCTCTCCATTGTGGCCTACGACGGCACATATCTGACGAGACTCGGCCCCCAGACACTGACGGCCGTCGTCCAGCCCCTTCCGGCCCTCGGCCGTCTGGCTGCCGAGACCATGGTGCGCCGCATCCGCCATGAGGCACTCCCTTCCTTAAAGCCTCTGCCCATGACCTTTCAAGAGGGCGAGACCTGCTGACTTTTTATAACAAGACACAAAAAAGAGCATCCGCGCGGATGCTCTTCTTTTATTTCAGCAGTATTTAGTTTTTCTGGTCCATAACCGCCATCGAAGCGACGATGTCATTTTCAGCCGTGCTCATGAGCTTGACACCCTGCGTATTGCGGCTGATGACCGAGATTTCGTTGATTGGCGTGCGGATGACGAGGCCTTCCGTCGTGATGAGCATGAGTTCCTGCTCCGGATGGACAACGCGCAGGCCGATGACATCACCGGTCTTTTCCGTGACCTTGAGGTTGATGAGGCCCTTGCCGCCGCGGTTCTGCGTGCGGTATTCGCTGGCTTCCGTGCGTTTGCCGTAGCCCTCGGCCGTGACCGTCAGGACTTCGGCGTTCTGCGAAAGCGTGTCCATGCCGATGACTTCATCGCCGTCGTTGAGGCTGATGCCCTTGACGCCGCGGGCTGCGCGGCCCATCGAGCGGACATCTTCTTCGCCGAAGACGATGGCCATGCCCCACTTCGTGCCGAGAATCATATCGCGCTCGCCGTCCGTGAATTTGACGCCGATGAGCTCATCGTCCTCGTCGAGGTTGATGGCATTGAGGCCGCCCTTATGCAGGTTCTTGAATTCGACCAGGCTCGTCTTCTTGACGATGCCCTTCTTCGTGGCCATGAAGAGGTAAGCGTCCG